>NZ_JAMQUU010000017.1:0-82157 GCF_025594975.1 Turicibacter sp. T129
TCTTAGAGTGCTTTTTTTATAATTTATGAAGATGCTTAAAGAGCATTTTTTTTGTTATCTAGAGGTATTTTAAACTCGATTATTTAGAAATTAAAATTTATAGATGTTTAGAATTAATATCATGAACTTTCTATATGCAAATTTACAAATGAACTTTAATTGGGGTATACTATTATGGGATAATAAATCAAGAATTATTGTTGGAGGTCAGCTATGAATATAGGAGTTATAGGAGTCAATCATAATTCGGCACCCATTAGTGTAAGAGAAAAAGTATCATTTACAGATACAAAAAAGATAGAGGCTATAAACTCCTTATTAGATAAAGATATAAGTGAAATTGTTATACTATCTACATGCAATCGAAGTGAAATCTATGTTAGATGTGAAAATATACAGGAAAAAATAAATCTTCTAGCTAATTTTTATGAAGATTTTTTTGATGAGAAAGAAATTAAGAACTATTTATTTTCAAAGATAGGAAGAGACGCAGTCAGTCATATTTTCGAGGTTACAGCTGGCTTAGACTCCATTGTATTGGGTGAGGATCAAATTTTAGGACAAGTAAAAAAAGCACATGAATTTGCTATGCAATTGGGTTCAAGTAAAAAGGTTTTTAATAAACTTTTTAGAGAGGCGGTTACTACTGCAAAAGAGATTAAAACGACAACAAAGATTTCTGAACAGCCACTCTCTATTAGTTACATTGGTGTGAAACTTTTAAAAGAAAAAATTGGATGCTTACAAAATAAAAATGCATTGATAATTGGATATGGTAAAATGAGTCGACTAACAATGACTTATCTTCAAGAAGAAAGAATAGGAAATATATACCTAGCTAATAGAAGTCACGGTAAAGTTAGTAACATAAGCGATCAATTTCAAAATGTCATACCTATTCAATATGATGAAAGGTATGAAGTCTTACAAAATGTTGATATCGTTGTTAGTGCTACTGCTGCTCCTCATACAGTATTAAAATTAGATAAAATGCCAACATTAAATCATAGGATATATATGATGGATATTGCACTCCCACGGGATATTGATCCTAATATTAATACCCTTGACCATGTGGTAGTTTATGATATAGATGATTTAAAGAAAATTCATGATGAAAATGATGTCAAAAGAAATGAATTAGCAGGTATAGGATATCAAATAATTCATGAAAAAATTGATGAATTTATAGAATGGTTAGAATCAGCGAACATTGATCCTACTATTAAGTCATTAAATGAAAAATGTCTTGAAATTAAAGAAGATTCATTAGAATATTTATTTAGAAAATTAAATCTTGATGTAAGAGAACAGAAATTAGTTGATCGCATGATGGAGTCTGCTCTTAAGCGATTAATTAGAGAGCCCATTGTTAAATTAAAGCAAGTTAAAGATAAAGGAAAAAGAGACGAGTATATTAAATTAATCGAAGAATTATTTGAAGTTTAACCTGTGGAGGTACCTATATGATAAATGAAAAGTCAGAACAAATTTACAAAGAAGCGGTTGAGTATATTCCTGGCGGTGTTAATAGCCCCGTTCGAGCATTTAAATCAGTAGGTTTAAGTCCTATTTTCGTTGATCATGCACATGGAAGTAAGATTTATGATGTAGATGGTAATGAATATATTGATTATATCTGTTCATGGGGGCCTCTGATGTTAGGTCATTCTCCAAAAGAATTAAGTGAGGGAATAGAAGAGGTTATCAAAAAGGGAACAAGCTATGGAGTTCCTACTCAAATAGAAGTTGATATGGCAAAAATAATTGTTGAGGCTTATCCGGCCATTGATCAAGTTCGTATGGTTAACTCTGGGACAGAAGCAACTATGAGTGCATTACGAGTGGCAAGAGGATATACTGGAAGAAACAAAATATTAAAGTTTGAAGGATGCTATCATGGTCATTCCGATTCTCTACTAGTACAATCAGGTTCAGGAACGATTACTTATGGGGTTCCAACAAGTCCAGGTGTACCAGATGATGTTGTTAAACATACATTAGTTTGTAAGTATAATGACTTAGATGCCGTAAGAGAAATTTTTAAAGAAGAAGGGAATGAGATTGCGGCAGTCATCGTGGAAACTATCTCTGGAAATATGGGATTAGTTAAAGGTAAACAAGAATTTATTGAATTACTACGAGAAGTATGTACTGAGTATGGGGCAGTTTTAATATTTGATGAAGTTATTACTGGATTTAGATTAAGTTATAATAGTTCTCCAGCCTATTTTGGTGTTAATCCAGATATGGTTTGCTTTGGGAAAATTATAGGTGCTGGTCTTCCTGTTGGAGCATACGGTGGAAAAAAAGAAATCATGAGTGTCGTTTCTCCTATTGGGCCTGTTTATCAAGCAGGAACCCTATCTGGGAATCCATTAGCGATGTATATGGGGAAAAAGAATTTAGAAATCTTAAGAGATAATCCTCAAATATATACTGAATTAGAGAGAAAAGCTAAAAAATTAGAGGATGGAATAAATACTAATTTAGAAAAATTAGATTTAGATTATACTGTGACTAGAGCAGGTTCTCTAGTATGCTTATTCTTTGCTAAAGGTCCTATTGAGAACTATGATGATGCAAAAAAATGTGATATAGAAAAGTTTAATAAGTATTTTGCCCAGCTACTAAAGCGAGGGATTTTAATTGGTCCTAGTCAATATGAAGCAATGTTCTTATCGAATGCTCATACTGACGAAGATATTGAAAAAACAATCGCAGCTAATTATGAAGCATTAAAAGTTGCACATAATTTATAATAGCAGAATAATATTAAACGAAATAAAATCCTCTATTTTACATCATTTAAAGAGATTTATCATAAAACATTTGAGAATAAGTATAACAAAAAAACCTAGCCATTTGGCTAGGTTAATTTTTTCTCAAAAATAAATTCGATTTTATTTAGATAGACTAAGTAAGATAGTAAATAGATGATGAATAAGGAGGTTAAGTATGAATAAAGCAGTACTCGTCGTAAGTTTTGGAACAAGTTATAAAGAAACACGAGATAAAACCATTAGAGCATGTGAAAAGAAAATACATGACTGTTTAAGTGATTATGATTTTTATCATGCTTATACTTCAGATAAGATCATTGAAAAGATAAAAATCAAGGATGGAATCCATATCGATACCCCAAAGCAATCTTTAGAAAATTTATATAAAAAGGGGTACCAAGAGGTAATTGTTCAATCACTTCATATTCTTTGTGGGGAGGAGTATCAGGAGTTAAGCGAAGTGGTCAGACAATATAAATCTAAATTCCAGAAGATTGTTTTAGGGAAGCCTTTACTAGTAGATCATGAAAATTATGATGAGGTTGTAGAGGCGATTGAGGATCAGCTACCTGATTTGAAAGAAAATGAAGCGTTAGTATTTATGGGACACGGTACGATGACTCAATCAAATGAACAGTATTCAAAAATAGAGTCTATGATAATAGGTCATGGAATCAATGCTTATGTAGCAACGTTAGAAGGGGACTTAAAGTTAGAACAGGTGATTGAGAATTTGCATTGTCAGAATATAAGAGGGGTTCATTTAATGCCACTTATGTTAGTTGCGGGCTATCATGCGGTCAAGGATATGACTGGTGATAAAAAAGATTCTTGGAGGAATGTATTGGAAGGAGAAGGATTTGAGGTTGAGGTTCATCTTCAAGGATTAGGAGAAAATATTAAGATACAAGAGATATTTGTGAAGCGTGCGCTGAAATGTCTAGAATCATTAAATATTATCAATTAGTTAAATATGAGTTTATGAAACAGTGATATACTTATAGTAAAGAAATTAGTACAGAAGATCGATATACAAGGAGATTCATGATGAAAGTAGTTGTTGGAACAAGAGGAAGTAAGTTGGCTCTTACACAAACAAATTGGGTCATTGATCAATTAAAAGAGCGAAACCCACAGGTTGAATTTGAAGTAAAGATTATTAAAACGAAAGGTGATTTAATTCAACATTTATCTTTAGATAAAATTGGCGATAAAGGATTATTTGTTAAAGAAATTGAGCAACAACTTTTAGATAAAGAAATCGATATTGCGGTACATAGTATGAAGGATATGCCTTCCACTTTACCTGCGGGGTTGAGATTTGCTGGAACGCCTGAAAGAGAAGATCCACGTGATGTTTTAATTTTAAAAGAGGGTTACAAGAATATTGATGATTTGCCACGAGGTGCTAAAATTGGGACAGGTAGTAAGCGACGAAAGTATCAATTATTAAAGTATCGACCAGATTTAGAGATTGTTCCAATTCGAGGGAATATTGATACACGTATTCAAAAGATTAAAGATGAAAATTTAGATGGAATCGTCCTTGCAGCAGCAGGGATGATTCGAGCAGGAATGACTGAACAAATCAGTTACTATTTCCCTGTTGATTTAATGGTTCCAGCCCCTGCACAAGGAGCACTAGCCATTGAGATTCGTGAGAATGATTTAGAAATTGAGAGTTTAGTTAATAGTATTAAAGATGAAGTGACACAAGTTCGAGTAGCTGCTGAACGAGGTTTTTTAATTGGTGTTAATGGAAGTTGCCATGTTCCTATGGGAGCTTATTGTGAGATTGTTGGTGATCAGTTGAAATTAACAGGGTTGTATGGAAATGAAGAGGGAAGTAAATTGGTTATTAAAACATTAGAAGGAAGTATAGAATCTCCGATTGATCTTGGAGTTGAGTTAGCCCAATTAGTCTTAAAGGAGTATGAGAATTATGAAGGGTAAAGTATACCTTGTAGGGGCAGGTCCTGGTGATTATAAATTATTAACGTTAAAAGGGTTAGACTGTATCAGGGAAGCAGATGTTATTGTTTATGATCGATTAGCTAATGTTAATTATTTAAAAGAGGCAAAATCAAACTGTGAGTTTATTTATGTTGGGAAGGCATCAAGTCAGCATACACTTCCGCAAGAAGAGATTAATCGCGTCATTGCGGATAAAGCGAAGGAAGGAAAGATTGTCACACGCCTTAAAGGGGGAGATCCTTATGTATTTGGTCGAGGTGGAGAAGAAGGTGAAGTTTTAAAAGCTGAAGGTATCGATTTTGAAGTGGTTCCGGGAATTACGTCTGCGATTGGTGGGCTTTGCTATGCTGGAATTCCAATTACCCACCGAGACCATGCGTCATCTTTTCATGTCGTTACTGGTCATTTAAGAGCGGATGATAAAGAAAATCCTGAAATTAATTGGAATGCTTTAGCGAATACGGGAGGGACGCTTGTATTTTTAATGGGAGTGGCTAATTTGAAAAAGATTAGTGAGAACCTCATTAAAGAGGGGAAGCCGAAAGATACGCCAGTGGCTTTAATTAGTTGGGCGACGCGACCAAATCAAAGAGTGATTATTTCAACGCTTGATGAGGTTCATGAAACAGCGGTAAGAGAAAAGGTAAAGCCACCGACATTAATTGTGGTGGGATCGGTTGTGAATTTACGAGAGACGTTGAATTTCTTTGAGAATAAGCCGTTGTTTGGGAAAAATATCATGATAACAAGAAGTCGTACACAAAGTAGTTCATTAGTTGAGAAGATTATGGATTTAGGCGGGAACCCAATTGAGATTCCAACGATTAAGATTGAAAAGATTGAAAATAATGTGGCATTGGAGCAAGAAATCCGTGAATTAAAGGATTATACGTATTTAGTGTTAACGAGTAAGAATGCGGTTGATATTTTCTTTGATAAATTAGATGAGATGGAGTTGGATGCAAGAGCCCTTGCTCATGTAAAGGTTTGTGCGATTGGAGCGGCAACAGCAAGAGAGATTAAAGCAAGAGGAATTAGAGCGGATGTTATACCGAAGCGTTTTGTTGCAGAAGAGTTATATGAAGCATTAAAAGAACAGCTAACGTCTGAAGATAAAATTTTAATTCCAAGAGCGAAGAATGCTCGTGATTTCTTAGTGGAAAAATTAAGAGAAATTTGTGAAGTTAAAGAAGTTCATACGTATGAGAGTGTGATTGATCTCAGTAAGAAGGATGAAATCTTAGAGATTTTAAATCAAGAACGTGTGGATTATATTACATTTGCAAGTTCTTCAACGGTGAAAAATTTTGTAGAGATTATTGGAGAAGAAAATTTAGATAAAATTAAAAATTCTAAGGTGATTTCGATTGGTCCTGTCACATCAAAAACAGCGAGAGATTTGAATGTTGATGTATATAAGGAAGCAGAAAAGGCAACAATTGAGAAGATTGTGGAAGCCATTGTAGTTGAGTAATTTGGAGGTTTGAATCATGTTAAGAAGACCACGACGCTTAAGAGCAAATAAGGCAATTAGAAATTTAGTGAGAGAAACGAAGTTAAATGTAGAAGATTTTATTTACCCACTATTTATTGTTGAAGGTGAAGGAATTAAACGAGAAATTTCATCACTACCTGATGTGTATCATTTTTCAGTTGATAGGTTAGAAGATGAGATTAAGGAGTTAAGAGAATTAGGTCTTGAGCACGTCATCTTATTTGGGATTCCTCATGATCATGAAAAAGATGAGTGTGGGAGTGAAGGGTTTAATGAGAATGGTGTGATTCAACGTGCCATTCGCCGTATTAAAGAAGTGGATCCAGAGATGAATGTGATTACGGATGTTTGCATGTGTGAGTATACGAGTCATGGCCATTGTGGAATTTTAAATGAACAAGGTTATGTCAAAAATGATGTGACTTTAGACTATCTAACTAAAATTGCGATTAGTCATGCGAAAGCAGGGGCTGATATGGTGGCACCTTCAGATATGATGGATGGTCGAATTAAGGCACTTCGTGATGGATTAGATGAGGCGGGATTTGAAAATATCGGAATTATGTCATATAGTGTAAAATATGCATCAACGTTCTATGGACCATTCCGAGAAGCGGCAAATTCAGCACCAGCGTTTGGGGATCGTAAAACGTATCAAATGGACCCTGCTAATTCGAATGAAGCTTTAATAGAAGCAGAGTTAGATGTCTTAGAAGGGGCAGACATTTTAATGGTCAAACCAGCTCTTTCTTATTTAGACGTCATTAGACGTGTAAAAGATCGTTTTGATTTACCATTGGCAGCGTATAATGTGAGTGGGGAATATGCGATGTTAAAATCAGCAGTGAAAAACGGGATTTTAGCTGAAGGGGCGATTTATGAATCAGTGATGTCAATCAAGCGTGCTGGAGCAGATATTATCATTACTTATTTTGCAAAAGATTTAGCGAAGATGTTAAAAGAGATGAAATAAGTGTATGGCATAAAAAAAGCTGATTACGATAAATGGTAGTTAGCTTTTTTAAGTCTGTTAGGAGGGAGGTTTTTACGATGCTTTATCCAATTAATTTAGAGTTGAATCATGTTGAAATTGTGGTGATTGGTGGAGGAGAAGTAGCCTATCGAAAATGTAAAAACTTTAGCGAGTTTAATAAATCGGTTAAGGTTGTGGCACCATCATTTATTGAATTATTTTATGAACTAGAAAATGTGGAATTAATCTGGGATAGTTATAAAGAAGAATATATTCAACATGCTCAGATGGTAGTGGCAGCAACGGATAATCAAGTGATTAATCAAGCTATTGGGGAGTATTGTCATCTCCATCAAAAACTTGTGAATGTAGTTGATAGTGTTAGTCTTTCTAACTACACAGTACCATCATATGTGAAAAGAGGCGATTTACTTTTAAGTGTCTCAACCGGCGGTAAAAGTCCATCATTGTCAAAAAAGATTCGGATGGAGTTGGAAAAAAAATATGATGATAGTTATGAGGAATATGTGCATCTGTTGGGCGTGATAAGGCAACAGATTATTGAGCAGTATGAGGATGTGAAGGTCAGACGAAGGTTGATTCAAGAACTGATTAAACTCGATTTAGATGCACTTAAAGAAGAAGGTAGAAAGTATATGTCAGAGGGGGAATAGACTCCAATGATTTGGAATTTAGGGAGTCATATTATTATAGATCTATGACCAGCCTTCTTACGAGATATGGAAAAATTTATATTTTTAACTCATCTAACGAAAGCAAATAAGAGACGTTAATAATCAAACATAAAAAATATTTTAAGGGTGAAAAAGAGGCATGATGTCTCTTTTTTCGAAGGTAAAAGAAGAGATTTGTGGTGGGGATACAATCATTGTTTTCATCATGATGACAACGCTTTTAAGTGATGTTAAGGTTGTAAGATTTTTATGGTTAATAGGAAGTATGTGGTAAAATTTCTTAGAAGGCTCCAGAAAAAAATTTTAAAAAAAGCTCTTGATTTTTTAAATATCGTGCCTTAAAATGTAACTAACAATTTGATTTGAATAAATCCTTTGACGAAGAAAGTAGCAATAAGGTCAACTGCCAAGCGAGCTAGTGTTGGTGAGAGTCTAGCCAGTTCTTATGTGTGAAACGCCCTTCTATGGAAATTATCACAAATATACATGAGTATAGAGTATGATAATTGGGTACTCCCCTTACAGAGCAGAGTGGATACAAGTTTGTTGTATCAATTAGAGTGGTAACGCGGTCAGTGGGTCGTCTCTTATGTTTATAAGAGATGACTTTTTTTATAAACATATGCCATTTTAATTGATGTAATAGAATGTATCAATAAGAGTGGTACCGCGGTAAAAGATCGCCTCTTGATTAAAGAGGCGGTCTTTTTTGTTTGTCGAAAAGGGTCAAATTGAATGAAAGAGAAAATAAGGAGGAGAACGATTATGAAAAAGATGTTAATGGTTTTAATGCTAATGTTAGTGGGCGTTGTTGGTTGTGGTCAACAGGGAATCTCAATTGAAGATATCGAAAAAGAGGGGACGTTATTAGTTGGATTATCTGGAGATTATCCTCCATTTGAGTTCTACAAAATGATTGATGGAAAAGAGACATTAGTTGGTTTTGATGTCATGTTAGCTGAAAAAATTGCAGAGGAATTAGGGGTAGAAGTAGAATTTAAAAACATGGATTTTAACTCGTTAATTGGTGCTTTACAGTCAGGGCAAGTGGATATGGTCATCTCAGGAATGTCTCCAAATGAAACCCGTCTTAAACAAGTTGATTTTTCAGATTTCTATTACACTGGTGAGAATGCAGTATTAGTTAGAGAAGATGATGTAGCTAAGTATCAAACAGAATCTGATTTAAAAGATATTAAAATTGGAACTCAGTTAGGAAGTATTCAAACCCCAATTGCAGAGTCATTTACATCAAGTGTCAAAGAATTATCTACGACTCAATCAATTGTCTTAGAGTTAAGTAATGGAAATGTAGATGCTGTTATTCTAGGAAAAGATATTGCGGATCGTTACGCTGAAGAGTTTGATAATGTTGTTGTTTCAGATGTCACAATTTCTTCAGAAGAGGCAATGGCTGTTGCTCTTCCGAAAGGATCAGATGAGTTAACAGCAAAAGTCAATGAAGTCATTGCGAAGTTAAAAGCAGATGGGACACTTGGAGAAATGTTAGAAGAAGCAATGAAAATTGCGAATGAATAATTAAAGAAATGAAGTAGGTGAAGAGATGTTTGATTTTATTATTGATTACTATCCTATGTTTTTAAAAGGAACAGGAGTCACTATTTTATTAGCCTTATTAACAGTGCTTTTTGGAACATTGATAGGAGTGTTAGTTTCCATTACAAGATTTAATAATAAAGGATTTTTTGGGAAAATCTTAAATAAGTTAGCTGACGTTTATATTGCCTTTTTCCGTGGAACACCGTTAATGATTCAGTTGTTTATTTTCTGGTTTGGAATTCCTCAGTTGTTCCATATTAGGCTAAAACCTGTGGGACCAATTCCAGCAGAGTTTATTATTGGAGCTATTGCATTAGCCATTAACTCAGGGGCATATGTGGCAGAAATTTTCAGAGCTGGAATTCAAGCCGTTGATAAAGGACAAATGGAAGCAGGACGATCACTTGGATTAAGTGAGAAACAGACGTTAAAGCACATCATTTTACCACAAGCGATTAAAAATATTTTGCCGGCGCTTGGAAATGAGTTTGTTGTCATTATTAAAGAGTCAGCAATTGTTTCAGTGATTGGGTTGGCAGATTTAATGTATAATGCGGATAAGGTGACGGCAGCAACTTATAATGCATTTGGGGTTTATATTGTAGCTGCATTCATTTATTTCATTTTAACATCAGTATGCTCAAAGCTAGTATCAGTATTTGAAAGGAGATTAGACCAAGATGCTTAAGATTAATCAATTATCAAAATATTTCCACGGAAAACAAGTTTTGCATTCGATTGATTTAGAAATTAAAGAAGGGGAAATTGTAACGATTATTGGACCATCTGGATCGGGAAAATCGACTTTATTACGTTGTATGAATTTGTTAGAAGTTCCAGAAGCGGGAGAGGTTTTGTTTGAAGGAACTAATTTGTTAGACCCCAAAACGAATTTAAATGAAATTCGTGAGCATATCGGGATGGTGTTCCAAAATTTTAACCTATTTCCGAATAAAACGGTTGGTGAAAATATTACGTTAGCTTTAAAACTTCTGAAGAAAATGGATGATCAATCAGCTAAGGAAATTGCGTTTAATTTATTAACACGTGTAGGCTTAGCCGATAAAATAGATGTGTATCCATCGAAGTTATCAGGGGGACAAAAGCAACGTGTGGCCATCGCTCGTTCATTAGCATTAAATCCAAAGTTAATGTTATTTGATGAACCAACTTCGGCATTAGATCCTGAGATGGTGAAAGAAGTTTTAGATGTGATGAAAGAGTTAGGAGAAGGTGGCATGACGATGGTCATTGTGACGCATGAGATGGGGTTTGCCCGTCAAGTCGCGACACGTGCAATCTTTATTGATCAAGGACAAGTGCTTGAAGATACGACCCCTGAACAGTTATTTACTGCTCCAAAACATGAACGTACAAAAGAGTTTTTAGCGAAAGTTTTATAAACAAAAATCACTAGTTTAACTAGTGATTTTTTCTATGTTATAATGAAGATATTTTAGGAGGAGAAGTCATGGAATTAAATCAATTAAAAGAGATTTTAGCTTGTTATTTTCTAAGTGACTGTCAGATTCATCAGGGTGCATCGGGTATGAATAATTTGACTCGATTCATTGAACATGAAGGAAAAAAATATGTGTTACGTGTGTATCAAAATCATAGTGATGAAAACTTGGTTCAAGTCGAGCAAGAGATTTTAAAAAGGATTAAAGGAGTCCCAGTTCCTGTTTTAGTGCCGACAATGAGAGGGGATTATTTAGTACGCATGTATGATAAGATTGCGGTACTATTTGAGTATCAGGAGGGGGTTAATTTAAAATTAGAGAGGCTGGATCAATACAAAAATTATGGTGAAATGATTGGAAAGCTAAGTCGCGCGTTAGGAAAGTTAGAGGTTGATAAAGAGGGCTATTCACCGTATTATGAGTTAGATGAGGCATATCCTAACCATCAAATCTGTGAGTTTTGTCAACATCCATACGAAGAGTTTGAATCATTACATGAGGAGTTAAAAGTGGTTGAGAGAGTTTATGAGGACTTAATGAACTTAAGTGAGAGATTTAAGACGTTACCTCAACAACTTATTCATGGGGATATTAACTCGTCAAATTTGTTGATGGATGAAGCGGGAATGATTTCACGCATTTTAGATTTTGAATTTGTGACGAAAGATTTACGAGCGATGGAGATTGCGATTTGTTTGTCTGAGATTTTATCTGAAGGTCAGGATGAAGTTTGGCCGAGGTTAGAAGCGTTTATCGAAGGATTAAAACAATCATTGCAATTAACGAAGGAAGAGACTGAGGTTTTACCGTCATTAATTTTACTTCGTCGACTAGATGTTGTCATGCATTTTATCGTACGTTATCGACGTAATATTTCCTCGGAAATTGTAGGAAAAGGTGAATTTTTAAGTAAGCAGATTGTAAAACTTGTTGAGCAATCGAGTTGGATTGAAGAAAATGGGAATCGCTTAATTGAATTATTAAGTAATTGTGAATGATAAAAAGGACTATCTCATTTTGAGGCAGTCCTTTTATTATTTCCTTCAATTTGTTGAGTATCAAACTCATATTTTTAATTTTGTCTTGATGTAAGTTTCCTTTTAATGGGATGAGTGACCGAGCAGTTTCACTTGTGAAATAAGTCGCTATTACTAGGGCTCTAAGAGTTTATATTGTGAAAAACTTATCGAGACTTATATATTAGAGAAAGTTCATTTATAAAACCAGGTCATGCTGGTAGTTGATGTTACTCTATTAGATTGTTGTTTGATTAAGGTTTATTTTTATTAATTAAGTGAAAATATACGACTATTTTAGACTCTCTAATATAGAAAGCGCTTTATTATTGTGGTATAATTAGGAAAAGTAAAGAAGAGAGGATGGATACAGGGTTGAGGTAAGCTTATGCCAGTTTACATTGGTGTTATATGATAAGAGGGTAAAATGGATTTTTAAGGTATAAGCTTTAGAATTGATTTGTTGAAGTGATGTCATTGATGAGCACAGTTCTGATTGTGAGTATAAGGGATTAGAGATATTTATTTAACTTGAAGGATAGGATAAGGCCTAATTCACGTCTCTTCTTTAGTAATTTAAATTTGATGATAGGGATAAGCACGATGTTGGAAGTGAAGTCCATTTGAGGAAATTGGGGGACTCTCATGATTATTGGGCAGAACGATTAGTGATATGAAGGAAAAGGCTACAATTAAAGAACCCTGGAGGAGTAGATTTTAATTTAGCGAAGGCGTTATAGGGATTTGTTTATGTCTGAGCTCGATTTAGATGAAGCGTGTTTAGGCAATAATATGCCGAAGTTTATTTTGCATCTGATGGTAGTAAATCGTTTGCTACATGGATTAAATAAATCAAGTGATTTGAAAGTTATGATAAAAGTTCGCAGCAGGTTAGATTCGATTTGGGTGTTAATGAAGGATATTGGAGCGGGAGTGCTATGATCGAAGAAGGCAAAAGGAAAGTTAGCTGGTAGATGATCATCAATAGGAATGATTAATATCATTGAATGCATACAATTATCATGTTTACATGATTGTGATCCTAAGAGTGTGAGTCACCTTAATGAAGGAATGGTAGTCATCATTAAGATACCAAAACCAAAATAGGTAGGGGGAATATCCTTTGTTAAAGATCTTAATTATCGATGATGAACAAGTTGTTCGTGTCTATTTACAGAGTATTGTGAACTGGGAACAGTATGATTGTCAGGTTGTAACAACGTGTGGAAATGGAATAGAAGCATTAGAGGTCATGGCACAGCAACCAATTGATTTAATATTAACGGATTTAGAAATGCCTAAAATGAATGGTTTGCAGTTAATTGAAGAAATCAGAAGTCGAGGATATCAGACGAAAGTGATTGTGTTAAGCGATCATAGTGATTATGATTTGATTCGTGAAGCAATGAAGCTTGGTGCGCTAGATTACTATGTGAAAAACAATGTAAAAGAAGCAGACATTATCTCAATGATTCAGCTCGTTTCAGAACAAGTGAAAAAGCAATTATTACAAAAGGATGCACTTGAGGAGGAAAAGCGACTTAAAATAGACAATTTTAAAATTGAACGTAAGACTTTTTTAACAACGGTTTTAACAGGGGATGTTTATTATAATGAGTTAGAGTTATCTCAATATGTGAAGATGTATCATCTCTTTGAGCCTCGCTTAAGTTTGTATCAATTAAGATTTCAACAACCGATTGAATTAAGACAGCTTTTATATGTTGAGGCCATTATCGCAGAGGAGTTTCAAAAGTATGATCATGATGTTGTTCATCTAACTCAGGAGAAGATTTTAGTGGCTTTATATGAACGAACGATTGTTGAAGAGCAAGTGTTAATGGATCATTGGCTCAGGATTGTTAAAAATATTAAAACTTATTTAAGGGCAGAGTTACAGGCATCTAAGCAATTATTGATTGATTCAACAGAGAAGTTAATTTCATGTACGAAGTTATTTCAAAATGATGTTCCAAGTGATGTGTCGTCTGTTATTGCTGCTGAACAGTTATCACATTATCGGCCAGAGATTCAATCTATTTTAAATTATATTCATGAGCATTATGATGAGCGCATTACGCTTCAAGATCTATCAGCGTTTGCCTGTTTAAATGAGGCATATTTAAGTCGACTATTTAAAATGGAGACAAAGAAAACAATTAATAGTTATATTAATGAGTTAAGGATTTATAAGGCGAAAGAGTTATTAAAAAGTCCAAATATTATGGTCAAAGAAGTGGCTCAATTAGTAGGGATCAAAGATCAACTTTATTTCAATCGCGTCTTTAAAAAGTTTTGTGGAGAGAACCCAACTGATTATCAGGATCGTGTGAAAAAATTAGTTTCTAAATGATAATCCTTTATTGGATTATGGATAAGATAATACTATGAAAATGATAGTATGTGAATGGCTGCAAACTTAGAGATTTTGTCTGATAAAATATATCGACGTCATTACTAATTTTATAATCGGTTACAAATTAAAAACTGTCTATGAGAAGACAGTTTTTTTCATATTTTGATAGTGTTGTGATTAAACTTTAGTAAGGAGGCGACGGAATGAAAAAAGGATGGTTTAGTGTTGCGGTGCTTTTGTTTTTAGGAGGATGCAGTCAGGTTGCTAGTGACGGTGCCTGTTCGATTGATCGAGTGCATGTGGTGTTAAATGATGAGACCTCAACGCTTGGTAAAGTGTCGGTTGTTATCAATGATCCATCGTCCGTTGCAGAGTTAGTTGAGATTCTTGACACCGCAAAAAAGGGGGATCTTGTTCGGGATGATGAGTTATTATTGGCACCGGCGGTGTTTTATGAGTTGTATGATGGAGATGATCTAGTACAGATATTAATGTTTAATGGAGAGGATACTTTACGCCTGTTTCGAGGTGGGCTTTGTTTTGAGGTTGAGTATGAGGGGGTAACGTTATCTGATTGGTATAAAAAGGTACAACAGAAAGGATGAGAAAGGTGTTATTAGAAATTCCAACTCATGAAGAGGTGAACTACATCGATCAATCATTGATGGCTTATAATCATTCGCGGGAGCCTTTTTTGCAGACGAATCCATTTATTCCAGTAAATCGTTGTTTGAAGAATGAAAACGGTGAAGTTATTGCAGGCGTTTTGGCAACACTTGTATGTTGGCATGTGTTGTATGTAGATGTGTTGTGGGTTGATCCAAGGTATCGTCGTCAAGGGTATGGGAGTCAGTTGTTAGCAGAGGCTGAAAAGGTGGCCAAGGCATTAGGTGGGTATTTAGTTCATTTGTCAACGTTTGATTTTCAAGCGAAGGCTTTTTATTTAATGTGTGGTTATGAAATTTTTGGAGTATTAGAAGATTGCCCAAGAGGTCATTTAGAGTATTTCTTGAAGAAGAAATTATAGATTTTTTGAAATATGGCTGAACCTTAAGAAATTATTAAGAATTATCATTAGGTTATTTTAAGATTTTAAGTATATATTAGGGGTATCGATTATATAAGCCACGATAAATTTTCTGTAGAGATAGAATCTAGGATGCCTTAGTATTCAAAAGCTTTAAGTACTAAGACTGACTTAGAAAGATAAAAAATAATTCTATTTATATCTAGATTATTTATCGGTTTGTATAAAGTTAAGGGAGTGCGATGCAAAATGCAACGAAAAGTGGAATATAAGTATGAAGAGGAACGTGTGAGTGTTGGTTATGTATTACGAAATATGATGACAATCGGACTAGTGGTAGCGGTTATGTTTCATTTCATTATACAATAATTGCAAAATGATGATTTCTTTTGTTGGAAATCGTCATTTTTTATGTATAATTGTAGGTGAGATGGTTAAGGCTAATCATTTTTATCATGCGTAATGAAAAGTTAAGGGAGTGTAGTTAGGATGCAACGAAGAGGAGAATATCAGTATGGACAAGACCGTGTGAGCTTTGGTTATGTATTACGAAATATGATGACAATCGGTTTAGTCGTAGCTGTCATGTATCACTTTATTGTGAAATAGTGAATAGATAAGAAGCAGTCTGTTTCTATATAGTCGATGATTTCTATGGTTAGAGATCATCTTTTTTTATTAGAGAGAAGAAATTTAATTCTTGGTTTGGTAAAAAATGATTTTCGTGTATAATGAGGTTGCATATTAAGAAATTTTTAAGATTTATGACAGTTTTTTATTAAGATTTAGGGATTAAAATATAGATGAGCTTATGAGAGCAGAATTTTATGAAAGGTGGTGCTTTGGTGAAGGCAATTTTAAATAGAAGTCAAAAAGTCATCGCGTGGTTAGTTTTAGCCGTGATGGTGATTGGAGGTGCGGTTGAAATTTATTCTCAATATCCAAATATGAAAACTCAAGCGAATCGTTGGGCAGGAAACTTTTTTGAATCGTATAGTTTTTTAGATTCGTTATCGGATGGGGTACAGTATTTAGGATTTGAGATGTCGGGAGATATCATCACTCGTGATGAGGTTCCAAGTGATGTGGAGTATGGTGGAGATTGGATTAATCTTTGTGGGAATGATTTAGATTATTATGTGAAGAGTTCAACTGGTGAAAAAACATTAGAACGAAATGGAGCGTTATTGGCACAAGTTTTAGAGGGGAAAAAAGAGATTTCATCAAAGGAACTTAAATCGCAGTATCAGTATGTCGTAGAGTTTCAATTTGATCAAGAAGGGAAAGAAGCGATTAAGCAGATTTATGGTGGGGATCGTGTCTCAACTGAACAATTTTTAAACGATTATGATGTGTTTTATAATTATCAAGCAAAAGACATGAGCATGATTTTCGGAGTACCTAAAGAACTTTCGAGTCATAGTTTTTTTGCGAATCAATTACAGTACCATCTAGAAGAAGGTTATGTGATAGCAGTGATTCCTTATTTAATTGTAGGAACTGCTATTGTCGTGTTAATCACGTTTATCGTACCATTTGCTTGGTTCGAGCGTTTAGCCATTGTTCGTGGACTTATGGTGGTACCCCTAGAGTTAAGGTTTTTATTCGTTATCGGAACGTGTTTTGCAGTGATAGGAGCACCATTTTTATTAATTTTTACTCAATCTGGTTATTTGTTAGAAGCGATCGATTACTATTTTGGAATGAATCGTGCACAATGGATAGTAACGGCTATCAATTTAATCTGTTGGGGTGGATTTATAGGGGTTATCACGCTTCATGCTCTTTATCTGAAAGAATTCTTTATTATTGGTCCGTGGCAGATGATTCGTCGTCATACGATTTTAGGACAGCTGATTTGGCTTTGGCGTCGTCCAAAAGTTGTGACGAAAACGATGGTTGAGGAGAAAGTGGTGATTGAGGAAGATCCACGTGTGGCGGTCATCACCTCACAGTTAGCATTATTTAGGGACACATTGAGTGAGATGAAACCACGCCTAGAAGAAGTTAAAGGTGTCGATGAAGTCATGGAGCAGTTAGATTCGATGATGAATCTTTGTGATTTAAATCAACCACTACAACCCGTTAATGTGACAAAATTAATTTCAGATACGATGGTATTATTTGAGGAACGTTTTGTCTCGCTTGAGGTAAAAACAAGATTCCCAAAGGAGACGATTTTTGTTACAAGTCATGAGGCTTCAATGAAGCTATTAATGGAGACGTTATTAGGTGGAATTGCAGATGAGGCTTTACCACATTCTCGTGTATATCTAGAGGTCGTTTATGAAGAGCAGTTTATTGTTTTCGTTACACGTAGTGTCTTAAAGGATGAGGTAGATGTGAAGTTATTAGCCACTTTAGAAGCATTAGTTCAACAACAACGAGGCGTATTCGAATCAGTAATCGATGGTGATTTAATGAAACTAACGTTAAAATTTAAAAAATAAAAAGATATTAAGGATAATCCTACTGTTGAGATTATCCTTTTTATATTTGATAGAAAAAGAGGAGAACTCAAAAGTAGATTCATTTTTGAAGGGGATAGTGAGTTTAACGGAGAAGAAGAGTCGGTTAGAATGGATGTGATAAATTTAATAGAAAGGGATATGTTTAAATATTTATCTTGTATTTGCGATCTATTTATCAAAGGTAAAGCAATTTTTCTAGAAGTTTATCTTACCGACATTCGTGGCACTTGTAGCGGAATATGAGTTGGCTTATATTTATATCGAATCCTATTCATGAATCGAGGGCTTTTTATTCACGTATCTTTTCATTCTAGCAGTGTTTGGTTATATCTTATATGTAGTTGTAAGATATGGAAAAGTTAAAAATTGAAGGTAAGTATCATTAATAATCGTTTTTTTCTATGTTACACTTAATCTTACAATCAGAACTAAATAGAGACTTATTTCATTCAATAGGAAATTTGTGGTATAATTTTCTAGAAATTTAAATGATAGTTGATGGGGAGAGGACAAATGAATCAGTTATCTAATAAACAAAAAGCTTTACTTTGTTATTTGGGTTTACTAGTCATATTTATTTTAGTAGGGAACAGTAATAACATTCCAGAGTTGTTTATTGAACGAATATTTGAATCGATTAGAAGGAGCAATTGGGCGATACATTATTCGGGCATTATTGTCGTTGTTGGGATGTATGTGTGTTTAAAACAGTTAAATAATATTCGAGAGAATACTTTGATTAAAACTGCCTTTCGACGAATGATTGTTATGTTTATTTTGTTTAATATTTTTTCGGGGATTTGGATAAATATCATTCAAATTTATAAAGGATTTTCGGAGGATTTAAATGCAATTTATCTAGATCGAGAAAAAACATCGGTGCAAATGGAAGGAAATGAGGAGACACTTAGCATAAATGGAATCATTGATCTTAAAAATTGTAGTCGAGATACACAGATGTTTTATATTAAAATAAAATCTCCATCTTTAGTAGAAGTAGCGACAGGCAAAGATTATATTACTTTAGAGCAGAAGGTGATTCTCTATCCAAAAGAAAGACAAACCATCTATCTTAATGAAGAAATGAATATAAGTAACGAAAGTAAGTACTCAGCTTATTCAACCCATGCTTTTGAATATGTTTTATTTAATGAGGAGGGGGAAGTAGTTTTTAATGGAACAATGGATAACTATTACTTTGATTCCCGTTCACTC
The DNA here is from genome assembly GCF_025594975.1 of Turicibacter sp. T129. Classification (NCBI taxonomy): domain Bacteria; kingdom Bacillati; phylum Bacillota; class Erysipelotrichia; order Erysipelotrichales; family Turicibacteraceae; genus Turicibacter; species Turicibacter sp. T129. The sequence goes on from NZ_JAMQUU010000017.1 coordinate 19,029, forward strand.
TATTATTAAATAGGATAGAGAAAGTCATCTCGTAGGAAGTTTGGCAAGAGGCAAGTCTTTAGATCTGGACATATTGACAGATAGGAACTTGTCTTTTTTTATGGGGAAATAAAGTTTTTAAGGTGAAATGTGCTATGGTTTAAGTATAAAGGATTCAAAAATGTCATAAAAATACCGTTTAGTCAGGGGATTTGCTAAAATTTAAAGTGAAAATTTAGGATGTAGGAGGAAATAATGTGAAGTTATTGAAGAAGAATGATTTAGAAAGTCATGATATGTATGAGTTTTGTTACGCTAAAGATTATCCTGAAAATTGGAATGAAGATTCTCTTTTTCTTATAGATGAAGAGTTTATATTATTAATGCCTTATTTAGATAAAGTTTTTTCGCAATATCATTATTATGGGCCTCAGAAAATAACTTTGCATGAGTGGGAAAATGTAAAGAAAATAGCTTTGAGTAAAGAAAATCAAAAAGAATGTATTATTACTTTTTTTATTCAAATAGATGATTGGATAAATAATGATGTTAATAAAAATGATTATTTTTGGATTTTAGGAATTTAGTGTAAAAAATATTGAGTTAAATTTTATTTCAATTAAAATATCAACAAGATTATCTAACACAGCTAAGAAAATTATTAAAGTATCTACTTTTAAGAGATTGATCGTTTTTTGGCTAGGAGCTTAATTGGGGTAAGGAATCCAAATCTTATTAAGGAAACAATCAGTTCAGACTATATGGTAAATAGTTCACTATTTCTAACGTTCTTTGTATAAAGGAAAAAACGAAATGAGTAAAGATTAAAAAATTATAAACGGAACGTCTACTTCTGTCATATGATGTATTAGGTGTTAATCATATGAAGGAGGATGAGTGGATGAAGCGGTTGATGAAGTATGTGATTTATGGATTACCATTTGTTACTTTACTGGCTGGAGAATTGTTAGCTGAAACGGAAATTGATCGAGCTCAAGTATATGTTCCGTTATTAGCATTATTTCCATTTTTGTATTTATTGCAAGGAATATTAGTTGCGTTTTACGGTGGTAGTTTATTAGTTGCAGTTATTATGACGTCAATTTCTTATGTTGTGACTTTGTTTTTATTTTTAAATCAATCCTCTTGGATTTATATTTTAATTTATTTAATTCTCACTCTAGCTATAAGTGCTATCTTTGAGTACAAACATCGACATCATTAGTAATTAGCTTGAACTGAAAGGGAAAAGGTTGATGAAGTAGGTATCTAGTCTTTAAATTTTTATGCTTTTAGATTAAATCATGTTGTTCGTGAGAGAATTGTGGAGCCGTTGATTAATTATGAGGTGATAAATATTAATCAAGAGAATATGACATAATAAAGTGCCTACCTAATCACTGAAGGGAAGGCACTTTTTAAATGAATAGGGAATAAAAATATGTTATAACGAATATGTTAATAAATGTGAATAATAGAGTAGGAAGATGGAGTAACGGATGATTGTGGATTTTATTGTTTTAATGGGAAAGTTTGGGGTGATAGTGGCAGGTCTCTTATTTTTCTTTTTATTTAATGGTTTTATGAAAGATATAGATCGTCGAGTTACCTTAACTAAACATAAAGAAAATAAACATAGATAGTTAATCCAATCAGATCGAAATAATCGATAGATGAGATGTAGCCTTTTATAATAAGATTTGACAGGTTCTTTGGAGTATGCTATGATTACCCCATAATTGATTGTATGCAATTAAATTTGACGAAAGGGGAAGCATCATGAATAACTATGAGCATTTAAAGTTAGAAAATCAATTATGTTTCTCATTGTATGCTGCTTCACGCAAAGTCATTAAGTTATATAAACCGGTACTAGATAAATATGGCTTAACGTATACTCAGTATGTGACGATGTTGGTGTTGTGGGAAGATAGGCGATTAACAGTAAAAGAGATTGGTCAAAGGTTACATCTTGACTCTGGAACCTTAACGCCTCTTTTAAAAAAAATAGAAAATATGGGTTTAATTCATCGATATCGTGATCCAAATGATGATCGAGTCGTAGTCGTTGAACTCACCGAAGCAGGTTTACAGTTAAAGGATCAAATGAGTGATGTTCCAAAACGCGTGTTCTGTCAGATTAGTGGAACATATGAAGAGCTACTACCTCTTAAGCAACTATTAGATCAATTACTTCACAAATTAGGTTAAACCAGTGGTTTAACTTCTTTATTCCATCAATAAATTGTATAAAATTAAATTTTATAAAATAATAAGGAGCGATAATAATGAATTTTTATGGATTAGAAGCAAAGAAAATGAATGGTCAAATGGTAAAAATGGAGCAGTATAAAGGGAATGTTGTCTTAGTCGTTAATACAGCAAGTAAGTGTGGATTAACGCCACAATTTAAAGAGTTAGAAGAATTGTATCAGACTTATCATTCAAAAGGATTAGAAATTTTAGGATTCCCTTGCAATCAATTTGCAAAACAAGATTCAGGAAGTAATCAAGAAATCCAAGAATTTTGTCAGTTAAATTACGGGGTTACATTTAACATGTTTGAGAAAATTGAGGTAAATGGTGCTCATGCACATCCGATCTATCGTTACTTAAAGCAAGAAGTAAAAGGATTATTTGGTTCAGAGATTAAGTGGAACTTTACAAAATTCTTAATTGATCGTGATGGAAATGTGATTAAGCGTTATGCGCCGACAGTTAAACCATCAAAAATAGCGAACGATATTGAAATATTATTATCAAAGTAAGGCTACCGTAGGTAGTCTTTTTTTATGGTTTAAACACGAGCGTTGGTGAGAATGTAAAAAATTTATCGGGTGGACAAAAGCAACGAGTGGCGATTGCACGTGCCCTTATTCAACAGATGCCAATTTTAATGCTTGATGAAGGAACGTCAGCCCTTGATTTGCAAACGGCGTATGACATTGAAAAGACGTTGTTGGAAATTGAGGAGTTAACAGTCATTACCCTAAATTATTCACTATAAAAATGTAAAAAGCGTTGAGTCCTTAGTGGAATCAACGCTTTTTCTTTATTTTTTATTTCACCTTTTAAGTGAAGCATTTTACTATGAAAATAATCTCTCTTTTGATATCGTTTTAATCGCCAAACCAAAACTAAGGAGAGATTACATTTTTATGATACATCAAGAACAACTTCGTTTCAATAAAAAGATTAAATTTAATTTCAAGGGTGGGGATTTAACGTCGGATGCAGGACTGTTGTTAATCCAAGAATTTATGCATCACATGAAGTTTCCAGAACTCTTAAAACAGTATTTTTATTTAGAGACTGATCAGGCGATTCGAACTCATACGAATCACGACCTCTGTCTCCAACAAATTTATCAAACCATTGCTGGTTATCACTGTGCTGATGATGCGGATGAGTTACGAGTTGACCCTTTATTAACTACTTTGCTTGATAAGCCCTCGTTAGCTTCTCAACCGACTTTATCTCGTTTTACTCATCGATTGACGAAGGAAACAAGCAAGCAATTTGAACTCATCAATCAAAAACTATTATCGCAATTTTATCAAGTCGAAACGCCTCATCATTTTATTTTTGATGTGGATTCCACTCATTTTCAAACCTATGGTCATCAATATGGGAAGGCCTTTAATGCCCACTATCAAGCACAAGGCTTTCATCCTCTCATGGTTTTTGATGGAATGACTGGAGACTGTTTAAAAGTTGAGCTTCGTGCGGGGAATGTTTATACCTCACGAAATATCGTTTCTTTTATCGGTCCCTTATTATCACACTATCAAAAGAGGTTTACATCGAGCTATCGAATCGTTCGCGGAGATAGTGGATTTGCTCATAAGGAACTGTATAAGTTATGCGAAACGTTAAACACAAACTATGTGATCCGTTTAAAGGCAAATGCTACTCTCTATCGTTTAGCTAAAGAAGTAATGGATGTTTTTTTGGAAGAGTGTTCACTTCAATATTCTCAACAATTCTATGGGGAGTTTGAGTATCAAGCAAAAAGTTGGGATCGGCCAAGACGTGTCATCGTTCAAGTGAGACGAAAAGCAGGCGAACTTATTCCCGATTATTTATTTTTAGTGACGAACATGGAAACAAGACCGGAGATGGTTATCAGTCTATACGCTAAACGTGGGACGATGGAAAACTATATCAAAGAGTGTAAAAATGGATTTAGAATGGATAAAGTCAGTCATAAGCACTGGATGACAAATGTTAACCGAATTCAACTCATGGTGTTAGCTTACAATCTCATCAATGGAGTCAGACGATTAACATTACCTCATGAGTTTTCTAAGATGCAGATTGAAACCTTACGGATCAAACTCATTAAAATCGCTGCCAAGCGAGTGAAACAATCACGAAGAATCATGTTCAAACTCTGTAGTCACCATCCTTACAAAGAAGTTTTCCATCATTGTTTAAAAACGATTCAGGCCATTCAGTTAGAGTAAGTGACTGAAGTCGTTCTTTGAAAATGAGATATTTTTTAGAGAAACACATCACCAAGGGGGGAGTCTACCCTTTTTTAGAGATTTGGAGTATCAATTGACTCAAATTTAAAATCAAAACGATAAAAAGCTGTGGTTTAGACTAAAATTTAGTCTGTCCACAGCTTTTTTTGAATGGTCATGAATAATTCAGGATTACGATTATTCATAAGTTAAGTGAGGAAATTTTATCACAGTATGATGAAATTATCGTGATGGATCATGGTCAAATTGTAGAAGCGGGAACGTTTGATGAATTGGTGCAACGTCAAGGTGCTTTTTATGAATTGTATACATTGAAGCAAGAGGAATGTGCAATACCTTTAGCAGGATAAGAAAAAGCCCGATGTCAAATCGGGCTTCTCTTATATCAAAATTTGTTGGTAAAAAAATACATTGAATTATTGAAAAATAAGAACAGCATAAAATAATTAAAGTGTATGAAGGGGAGGCATTCAGGATAGAAACTTAATAACGGCGACAACCGCGTTTTTCGATATATCCTCCATGTTCGAGTTTAAAGAAGTCTTCTGATTCCCCAACGACACGCTCTACGTCCCCAATACGTAAAACTGTTGCGGTATGAGCAGTCATCGAAGGTTCAGTAAAGACTAGGATATTACTGATGATTTTAACAACGAAAGACTCTGCTAATTGGATGACTTCATTGGTTGGTCCTTTTAAAATGTCACAGGCTTCATTTTCAAGCCAGCCTAATTTAATTCGATACATGTCATTGACTTTAGATGAAACAGAAAAGACTTGATTTTCTTCAACAGACGCTACTTTTTTAGAGCTTGTTGAAGGATCTTTATAGACATTACAATGCTGTTTAACACCAACTAAAAACTTTTCAGATGGAACATAATACGTTTTCTCATTAAATTTAACATTAGCCATGATCATCAATCTCCCTTAATCATCATTTGAGATGAATATAGACTCTCACTATCAATATATGCCTAGTTTTGGGCTAATTTGCTAAAAAAGAGCATAAGTTTAGTGTGTAAAAAATAACAGGAGGAGTGAGGAAAAATGAATGTGAGACAAGCTTTGTTGATAGGCATTCTTGGATTAGTGGGAGGTGCCCTACTTTATCGAGAATATTATCGGAAAAAAGCATTAAAGGATTATGAAATATTAGCTAGTGATGGCCTTGATGAAGAAAAAGTGATTGAAATTAATGGCATCAAGCAGTGGTTATCTATTCGAGGTCAACATGCTAATCATCCAATCATTTTATTTGTTCATGGTGGACCTGGAAGCCCAATGACACCGATGATTTATAAATATCAAAAATATTTAGAAGATGAGTATACGATCGTTAACTGGGAACAACGGAGTACAGGAAGAACCTACTTTTTAAATAAAGCAAAAGAAACAGAGATTCAAAATCAATTATGCATAGAACAAGAAAGGAAAAAAATAAAGCTATTTACAAGGTAGGATGAGAATGATAAGATTTTAAAAAAATAGAAATAATGATAAGGAGAATGGTTGATGAAGAATAAAGGGTTACAGCTGATTTTATTTATTTTGAGTTTAATTTGTTTAATCATTTCAGCTAAATTATTTTATCAATTAGGAATTTATGTGGATGAAGCTAATACATCACCAAGTGTGGTTTTAGGTGGAAATTTTGGGGTCTGGTTAGAGTGGACACATCTTGCATTAATTGGAGCTATTTCTGTCTTATCGGGAATCCAGTTATTCCATAAATAATTTATTAGTCGGGTAATGTGACGATACGTATTAAATAAATCGCGTCAAGGGGGACAATTACTTTTTGGGGGCCTTAAATAACAAGATTACGTTTTTATTGTTGAAGGATTTGTTGGATATCTTCAGTTAACTTAGGCGTTTGAATAAGAATAGTTGGTTCGTCTAGTTCTTCATTAATTTGAAGTTCAATTTTCATTAACTCACCTTCTGATGTTTTTAGCATACGATACCTTTTGGTTAAAATATTTTAAATAGTGGTAAGTGGTTGGAATTAGAGGTTAGATAGTGTGCATAAGGTAATAAAAAGAAGGAAGTTTAATGCTTAGATGTTAAATTAAAGTGAAATAATGGGTTCATTTTCAACAAAATCAGTTATAATGGCAGTAAGATTAAATTTAGGTGGGGACGTTTATGAAACTATTTGCATCAGATTATGATGGAACGTATTGGAAGCATACGAAGAAAGGGCAATTGGACTTACGAAAAAATATTAAAGTGACAAAAAGGTGGCAAGAAGCGGGACATTTATTTGTTTTTGCCACTGGTCGTCCAATTTCGATGATGAAACTCGAGCAAAAAATGCATGGGATTGTGTATGATTACATTGTTGGCTTGAATGGTGGAATTATTATGTCTAGGGAGGGTAAGATTTTATTTCAGCAATCGATGGATGAAGCAGTGGCACGAAAGATTATCACGCGAATACAAGAAGAGGATGTTTTGCAATATGCGGTAACGGATGGAATTTGTGGACATTATCGAACAACATTTGGTCTAACGCATAAGACATTTTATTTGTTTGCTATGTTTAAGCTTTTTTTAAGAAAGTATAGTTTGACGTTAGAACAGGCCTTAAATCGTCCTGTTGTACAAATTTCAGTTAAAACAAAAAGTCATAAGCAGGCCGTGGCATTTGCGAAGCAAATTAATGAAGAGTTTGGGGATCAAGTGGTTGCTTTTTCAAATTTAAGACATGTTGATATTTCAGCTAAAGGCTTATCAAAGGCAACAGGTGTTGAATATGTAGCGAAGCTTCATGAGATTAAAGATAAACATGTGTATTGTATGGGAGATAGTTTTAATGATGTTCCCATGTTTGAACAGTATCATGGTTTTACTTTACCTGAGGCTCGTCAGGAAATTAAAGAACAAGCAGAAGCAGTTTTTGAAACAGTAGGGGAAGCTCTGCGTTATATTTTAAATCATCATTAAAGAGGCTAAAGGGAACTTTAGCTTTTTTTGTTTCAAGGTTAGACACCACTTTCCGTGTAGTTGGATATAATATAACAGACTAGTGAAGGGGAGTGAATTGATGTATTGGCCACGTTCATATAGAAGAATCCCGTATCATTTAATGAGAGGATATCGGGGTTTGGATGATGGAGCTTGGGATGGAGACGGATGTGGACCAGGTGGTAATTGTGGAGGTGGTGGTCCATGGGGTGGATTTGGCTTTGGTGGTATAGGTTCATTTATTATTGGTGGGTTAACGGGTGCTTTTTTGGCTAATGCATTTGGTTCTAAAAATGCACAAGCGGCTCAACCTGTTATTGCACAGCCAGTTGTTCAACCCATTCCAATTGCTCAGCCGATGCCGTATGGCTATTCACCTTATGGCTCTGCGCCACAAGCAACACAAGTTCAAAATCAACAAGGACAAAAACAAATCATTTCATCAAGTGCAGTAGATGAAGATGAGGAGTTATATCCTGACTTTGATGAATGGAAGGGAAAACAACCGATTAAAGAGACTCACCATGTGTATACCATTCCTGCGCAATCCACCTATGTCCAACCCACGACTTATCAAATGCCAATGACGGCGATGTATCCAGCTGGTATGACACCTTATCCAATGGCTCAACAAGCTGTTGCTAACTATCCCATGGTTCAATCGGGTGTGACAAGTTATCAACTGCCAACGGTTGGTCGCCCGGTAACAACGGCGATGCCGTATTATATGTTTCCAGTGCAACAGTAAAAGCCCCACTTAGCGTAGGGCTTTTTTTAATGGGATTTGATCGTTTGCGACTTCAAAGTTATCACTCACTTCAAGTAAAACAGATTCTTTACTTCTTGTTGTGCTCTAATAATATTTGTGGGTAATAATTAGAATATAGGATGAAAGGCTTATTCATGAGGATGATGATATTTACAAGGAGGATCGCTTGGAAGTTTCAGAGGATTAACGTGAACAGTACAATGTTTAATTTTATGAATGTTTTGTTCGAGTTGATAATGAACCGCTTCTGCAATCGTATGAGCTTCAATTAAGCTTAAGGTTGCTTCAACTGAGATTTCTAAATCGACATAAATTCGATTAGAATGAACGCGTGTTTTTAAAGAATCAATCGCTAAAACGCCATTAACCGATTGAATTTGTTGAATGATTTCATTAACGAGTTCAGGGCTGGCTGCCTTATCAATGACTTGATTCGTTGCTTCAACGAAAATCTCAATCGCGACTTTTAAAATGATGAGAGTGATGACTAATGCAGCTAAAGGATCTAAAATGGGGAATCCAAGACGTGCCCCTATAATCCCAATTAAGGCTCCGATCGAAGATAATGAGTCACTTCGATGATGCCAAGCATCAGCAGCTAAGGCGGTTGATTCAATTTTTTTCGCTTGGCGAATGGTGTAATGATACATCCATTCTTTAACTCCGATTGATAACAGGGCAGCCCAAATGGTCATCATCTTAGGAATGATATAAGAGCTGGATACAATCGTTTCAATGGCAGAGTATCCAATTGATAATCCTGTTAAAAATAAGATGAACGCTAAAATTTTACTGAGGACTGCTTCAAACTTTTCATGCCCATAAGGATGATCAATATCCGCTGGTTTTTGAGAAATTCGAAGTCCAATAAAAACGCCAATGGAACTAATGACATCAGATAATGAGTGAACTCCGTCTGAAATCATTGACGTACTATGCCCAATGAATCCAGCTAGTAATTTAATCAAGGATAAAAAGATATTCATGACGACCGTTATTAAAATCGTACGATTACCAATTTGCTCACGAGTAGAATGAGTCATACGAATCACCTCTAAGTTTCAATTAATCGTTATGATAAAATATGAGAAAAGTTAGGATTCGTGCCTAATGATGTATAATAAGGCGTGATTTTGGAATAGTAAGGTTATCTTAAACATAAAGGAAGGATTCAGTGTGAGTGTCAACATCTTCATTCAAATACTCTTAATCATTTGTATTCTCAGTGTCGTCTGGATGGGACTTATTTGTTGGTGTGCTTATGATCAACAACTCAGACGTCATGAAGTGTTTGAACAAGAACAAGAGAAACAAAAAAAAGGTAATCCTTTTCTATTTTAAAGGATTACCTTTTTTGAGTGGTAAAGTAGACATGATGAAAGATTGGAACCCCATTATCCCACATACTTAAAAAATAGTCCGTTGATAGGGTGCGATTTCCTGGTGCTTCTTGATTTTCATCCCCTTCACGTAAAGAGTCAAAGAAATAGACTTCATGGAGTGAATCATCATAGCCAACAACTGTCATATAATGTTGCCATTTTAGCCCATCTCCGACTAAAACAATAATTGGCGTGCCTTCTGTGAGTCGTGTTTTTAACGTTTCAAATGTTCCATGATACATAGTGACATCATAAGAACTGTCTTTGAAATAATCTAAAATTCCTTTTGGCAAGACATATCCGGAAAACGGAAGTTTATAATCAAATTCCTCATAGAGTTCAAGGCCTTTTTTAGTTTCCCCAAAGTGTCGCATGACATAAGCACTTGAGAACGCAGAACATTCATTGATGACTTGTGTTTCAAAATGATTCTCCGTCGTAATGATAAATGAATCGGGATAGTTCACTTGTACTGGATCACTTGTTGGAAATGGCGATAGGTAATAAAGAACTAATGTCGTCAGAACGAGTAAAATCAGACTTCCCCAAATTAAAAATTTCTTCATGATTAAATCCTCCCTGTTTGATTAGAGTTATTATATCATAGGTTTACATTTTCTGTAAAAATATCGAAGCGTAGTTTTTTTTAGGTGAAAATGATACAATGAATAAGAATTTAACTCAAGAAAGGATGTTAAACATGAGCAAACGATTAGTGTTAGCTGAAAAACCATCCGTTGGACGCGATATTGCGCGCGTTTTAAATTGTACCAAGCAAGGAAATGGTTATTTAGAAGGAAAAGATTACATTGTAACTTGGGCACTTGGTCATTTAGTAACATTAGCCGATCCAGAAGCTTACGATGTGAAATATAAATCATGGAATCTAGAAGATTTACCGATGTTACCTAAACAGTTTAAATTAGTGGTGATTCCGAAAACATCGAAACAATTTAAAGCAGTTAAGGAACAAATGCTTCGAAAAGATGTCTCTGAAATTATCATTGCTACTGATGCAGGACGTGAAGGGGAGTTAGTAGCTCGTTGGATTATTGAGAAAGTTGGCGTTAAAAAGCCGATCAAGCGTTTATGGATTTCTTCAGTGACGGATAAAGCGATTCAACAAGGATTTAAAACGTTAAAGGATGGTCGCAACTATGATAATCTATATTCTTCAGCAATTGCTCGTTCAGAGGCGGATTGGATTGTGGGGATGAATGCGACACGTGCCTTAACGACGAAACATAATGCGCAACTATCTTGTGGACGGGTTCAAACTCCAACATTGGCGATGATTGCTAAACGTGAGGAGGAGATTAAGCAGTTTAAGCCAAAGACTTATTATGGGTTAACGGCGATCAGTCAAGGAATCAAGTGGACGTGGCAAGATGGGAAGTCGAAAGATATTAAGACGTTTAATGAGGAGCGTATTGGGCAGTTATTCAAGTCGTTACAAGGCCAGTCGGCTCAAATTGAGAAGGTAGCGAAGACAGAGAAAAAAGTGTATGCGCCAGGACTTTATGATTTAACGGAGTTACAACGTGATGCCAATCGTATGTTTGGTTTCTCGGCGAAAGAGACGTTATCGATCATGCAAAAATTATATGAACATCATAAGGTCTTAACGTATCCTCGTACGGATTCTCGCTACATTTCAACAGATATCGTCGAGACGTTACCTGAACGTTTAAAAGCAGTCGCGATTGGGCCTTATCGTGCAGTGGCAAATCAGTTATTAAAAGGTAAACTTGTGACGAATAAATCGTTCGTTGATGATAAAAAGGTAAGTGATCACCATGCGATTATTCCAACCGAACAAACAGCTTTATTAACGGATTTAAGTGATAAAGAACGTAAGATTTTTGATTTAGTCGTGAAACGCTTCTTAGCGGTACTCTCGAAACCGTTCGTCTATGAACAAACAACGTTAACAGCGAAAATTGGAAGTGAGACATTTGTAGCGAAAGGAAAACGCGTCCTTTCATTAGGGTTTAAAGAAATTTATAGCCATCAAGATGAAGAGGCTGATGATCATCAAAACTTACCGCTGGTAGAAGCGGGTACTATTTTACCAATTTTAAAAATCATTCAAACATCAGGTCGTACGCAACCACCTGCTTACTTTAATGAGGCGACCTTATTATCAGCAATGGAAAATCCAGCTCGTTTTATGAATGGGGTATCCAGTGATGTGGTAAAAACATTAAATGAAACGGGTGGACTTGGAACGGTTGCAACCCGTGCAGATATTATTGAAAAGTTATTTAATAGTTTCATGATTGAAAAGAAAGGTCAAGAGATTCACTTGACTTCAAAAGGACGCCAGTTGCTTGATTTAGCCCCAACCGATTTAAAATCACCTGAACTAACAGGAGAGTGGGAACAAAAATTAAGTGACATTGCTAGTGGAAAATTGAAACGTCAAAGTTTTGTTAATCAAATGCGTGAGTATGCGACAACCGTTGTTCAAGAAATTAAAGGCAGTGATGCAAAATATAAGCATGATAATCTGACGACAACGAAATGTTCAGAGTGCGGAAAGCCAATGTTAGCGGTTAATGGAAAACGTGGAAAAATGCTTGTGTGCCAAGATCGTGAATGTGGAACACGTAAAACCATTTCTCAAATCACAAATTCACGTTGTCCAAACTGCCATAAGAAGTTAGAGCTTCGTGGTGAAGGCGAAAACCGAATGTTTGCCTGTGTTTGTGGTCACCGTGAAAAATTAAGTACTTATAATAAACGAAAACAAGAACAGAAAAAACAAGGAAGCAAGCGCGACGTTCAAAAATATCTTCGAGAACAAGAAAAAAATGCAGAACCTATGAATTCAGCTTTAGCTGATGCATTAGCTAACTTAAAACTATAAAATAAGGTCCTCTCAATGTTGAGAGGCTTTTATTCTTATAAGTGTAGTCATTAGTTTCTTAAAAAGAGATAAACATATCATCCTTTTGTCTCAGGTTATTTTCATATTGAATTTAAAAAATATTAACTGTATAATTAAATTTAAATCAACATCTGTAAACGGTTAATTATTTGCTTATAATGAATAGAGTGACAAGTGAGTTGGAAAGTAGAAATCTTTGAATAATGGGGGAATCAAAGTGTTTAAATATGAGCAGGTTAAAGATTTAAATGACTTGGAATTAGAAGTTTATAATTATATTATGAGACATCAAGAGAAAGTTCTTGAGATGAAAATAAGAGAGTTAGCTGAAGGTTCACATGTTTCAACTACAACAGTTCTTCGATTTTGTAAAAAAATGGGGTGTAATGGGTATTCTGAATTTAAAGTAAAGTATAAGATGTACCTAAATGAGGTTCCTAATCAGGCTAAAAAAGAGGATATTAGAGTATTGGTAAATTTTTTTTATAGAGCAGATTCAGAAGAGTTTAATAAACAGCTGGATGAAGTAGCAAGTTTAATTTATTATGCTTCAAAGGTCATTTTCCTTGGAATTGGAAGTTCAGGAATTGTAGCAAAGTATGGAGCGAGATATTTAACAAATAGTGGAAAGGTTGCCCAGTATATTGATGATCCCTATTATCCAGTTCCAGCTGGATTTTATGATGGAGCTGTAATTGTTGTTTTATCGGTTTCAGGTGAGACGGGACAAGTGATGGAACAATTGCGACGTTTTATTAGATTTAATTGTGCGATTGTTTGTTTAACAAATAGTGAAACAAGTACTATTGCTAAAATGTCAGATGTTTGTTTAACTTACTATATGCCGATAGATAGAGTACAGTATGGAGACCTCACCACACAAGTGCCTGTCATTTTTATTTTAGAGAAAATTGGAAAAAAAGTTCAACACTTACTACAAGATATTGAGATCGTTTAGCTTAAAAGCTTATGCATTCATAAGCTTTTTTTGTTTGTAAAATAGTAAAAAACAAGTTTTTTTTATGGAAAAAATTTTTGAATTCGTTACTTGTTTTTTTGAAATTTGAAATTAATGACAGACTTGTAAGCGTTTGTTATAATGAGCGTGTAATCAAGAGTAAGAGAGTTCAAACTCTAGGGGGAGGATTGATGATGTCAAATAAATTTCCGGAAGGATTTCTATGGGGAGGAGCAGTAGCTGCTCACCAACTTGAAGGAGGTTGGAATGAGGGAGGAAAGGGAATAAGTATTGCAGATGTAATGACAGCAGGTTCTCATGGTGTCAAACGAAAGATTACTGATGGAATACAGGATGGAAACTATTACCCTAATCATACAGGAATTGATTTTTATTCAAACTATAAAGAAGACGTGGCATTATTTGCACAGATGGGGTTTAAATGTTTTAGAACCTCAATTGCATGGACACGTATTTTTCCAAAAGGAGATGAATTAGAACCAAATGAAGAAGGGTTAAAATTCTATGATAACTTATTTGATGAATTATTAAAATATAAGATTGAACCCGTCATTACATTATCTCATTTTGAAATGCCATATCACTTAGTTAAAGAGTACGGGGGATTTAGAAATCGTCAATGTATTGACTTCTTTGTAAGATTTGCTGAAACGGTTATGAAACGATACAAAGATAAGGTCAAATATTGGATGACATTTAATGAAATTAATAATCAAGCTGATTTTGAGGAAGATTTATTTCCGTTTTGTAATTCAGGAATTATATTTAATGAAGATGACAATCGGGAAGAAGTTGTTTACCAAGCTGTTCATCATGAATTAGTTGCAAGTGCGAAAGTCGTGAAAATAGGTCATGAAATAAATCCAGATTTTAAAATCGGATGTATGATGGCCATGGTTCCGATCTATCCGTACTCGTGTGACCCAGAAGATATGATGCTTTGTGAAGAAGAGATGAGAAAACGTTGGTATTATGCCGATGTTCATTGTCGTGGTGCATATGGAAACTATGCGAAAAAGATGTGGGAACGAAACGGACTAAATATTGTAATCGAACCTGGCGATGAACAGATCCTTAAAGAAGGTAAAGTGGATTATATTGGGTTAAGCTATTACATGTCGGCGGCCGTTAAAGCCAATTTAGAAACAAAAGCTAATGAAGCTTTTAAAAACTTTGTTAAAAATCCATTCATTAAAGCGTCAGATTGGGGATGGCAGATTGATCCTGTTGGATTACGCTACACGTTAAATATCTTATATGATCGTTATCAATTACCACTATTTATCGTAGAAAATGGATTTGGCGCTATTGATCAAATATCGGAAGATGGAATGATTTATGATGATTATCGAATTACCTATTTAAGAAATCATATTGAGGAAATGGAAAAAGCTATTAACTTAGATGGCGTGAATGTTATAGGATACACCGTTTGGGGATGTATTGATCTCATTTCATTTGGAACAGGTGAAATGAAGAAGCGTTACGGGATGATTTATGTCGATCGTGATAATGAAGGAAATGGAACGTTAGCTAGAAGCAAAAAACTCTCATTTGATTGGTACAAAAAAGTGATTGAAAGTAATGGGCAACAATTAGGATAGGAGGAAAATTGAGTGAATGGAAATGAATTAATTAGTTTTCAAATTATTTCAGCTGTAGGTACAGCGCGAAGTATGTATGTCGAGGCAATTCAAGAGGCAAAAAAAGGTAACATTCAAGCAGCAAAACAGTTAATTGAAGATGGAGTTAAAGTGTTTGTTGATGGTCATCATGCACATGCTTCATTGATTCAAAAAGAAGCAGCAGGTGAAAAATCAGAATTTAGCTTATTACTTATGCATGCCGAAGATCAATTAATGACAACTGAGACATTAAAAATTGTAGCGGAAGAGTTTATTGAACTCTATAGCGATAAATATCATCAATAATTCAAGGGGGAATGTAAAATGTTAAAAATCAAATTATTTTGTGCAGGTGGAATGTCAACAAGTATGTTAGTTAAAAAAATGGAAGAAGCAGCAGCTGTAAAGGGAATGGAGGTACAAATTGCAGCTTATCCTGAAGCTGAAATGGAAAAGGAAACAAATGACTGTGATATCGCCTTACTTGGTCCACAAGTTGGTTATCGATTAAAAGCAGCAGAGCAAATTTGTAAGCCTAAAAATATTCCGGTAGCTGTAATTCCGATGGTAGATTACGGGATGATGAATGGAAAGAATGTATTAGATTTTGCATTAAAATTAAAATAGAGACTATACATATAGTGGGGGGATTTAGATGCAAGAGTTTTTTAGTAACAAAGTAATTCCAGCAATTATGAAGTTTGTTAGTTTAAAGGGAGTTGTAGCCCTAAAAGATGGGCTACTATATACGATGCCATTAACAATTGTGGGTTCAGTATTCTTATTATTAGCTAATTTTCCAGTTCCAGCTGTTGTTAATTGGTTTGATTCAATGGGATGGATTGACCCATTAAATCAAGCATATGGTGCTACATTTAATATTATTGCACTTATTGGGGTTATCGGTATTGCTTATAAATATGTTAAAAATGAAGGATATGAGGCATTAAATGCAGGGGTATTGGCAGCGGTAACATTTATTTTAACAACAGATTCTTTTGTTGTAACTGAAAGTGGAGAAATTGTAAGCAATGTTATTAACAAAACATGGACAGCAGGTCAAGGGATGATTTCAGCAATTATTATTGGTTTATTAGTTGGTTGGATTTATTCTTGGTTCATGAAGAATGATATTCGAATTAAAATGCCGGCTGGTGTACCAGAAGGAGTGGCCAATTCATTTACAGCGTTGATTCCAGGGTTTGTCATTGTTACAGGAGCGACACTTATTTATTCCTTCTTTAAATTTGTCTTAGATACAACATTCATTGAAGCTGTTTATGCATTTATTCAAACACCATTACAAGGTTTAACAGATTCTTTAGGTGGAGTTATTGTGATGACCTTAATGATTCCATTCTTATGGTTCTTTGGTATTCATGGATCAACGATTGTTGGTGGAATTATCGGTTCAGTTTTAACGGCTAACTCATTAGCCAATCAAGCAATCCTAGATTCTGGAATGGCTTTAACAATTGAAAATGGTGGACGCATCGTAACCCAACAGTTCCTTGATCAATTTATAAATGTAACAGGAGCTGGAATGACAATTGGATTAGTTATTTACATGATTTTCTTTGCAAAGTCTGCCCAATGTAAAGAGTTAGGTAGATTAGGGGGGGTTCCAGGGCTATTTAATATTAATGAGCCAATTTTATTCGGGACGCCAATTGTAATGAATCCATTCTTAGCGATTCCATTTATTGCTATGCCAGTCATCTCTGGATTAATCTTATACTTCTCAATTGCAGTTGGATTAGTCCCAATGTTTGGTGGAGTAATGGTTCCATGGACAACACCACCAATTGTTTCAGGGTTCTTAGTAGGAGGATGGAAAATGGCTGTCTTACAAACTTTTATTTTAGCTTTATCCTTCTTCGTTTACTTACCATTTATTCGCAAAATAGATAAGATGAATTTACAAGCAGAGAAAGGCACTAATTAATTCAAAACTAGCTGAATTTCTTCAGCTAGTTTTTTTAAATATTAGGAAAATTTATTCGACGATAATAAGGAGGAAGTAGTATGGCATTTAGAGAGGATTTTTTATGGGGAGGCGCAACGGCAGCCAATCAATGTGAAGGAGCATATTTAGAAGGTGGACGTGGATTAGCGAATGTTGACGTGATACCTGCAGGTGTCGATCGTTTTTCAGTTGGTTCAGGTGAAATGAAGATGTTTAGATGCGATGATGATCATTTTTATCCGGGTCATGAGGCTATTGATATGTATCATAATTATAAAGAGGATATTGCACTGTTAGCAGGAATGGGATTTAAGTGTTATCGTTTATCCATTGCTTGGTCTCGTATTTTTCCAAAAGGAGATGAATTGGAGCCAAATGAAGCAGGCTTACAGTTTTATGATAATTTATTTGATGAATGCTTAAAGTATGGGATTGAGCCACTTGTGACGATTTGTCACTTTGATGTACCAATGCATCTAATTGAGACCATTGGTTCTTGGAGAAGTCGCCAAATGATTGATCATTATGTACACTATTGTGAAGTCATCTTTAAACGCTATAAAAACAAAGTGAAGTATTGGTTAACATTTAATGAGATTAATATGATTTTACATTTCCCTTTTATGGGAGCTGGTTTATGCTTTGAAGAAGGTGAAAATAAACAACAAGTTAAATATGTGGCGGCTCATCATGAGCTCGTAGCAAGTGCATTAGCAACAAAGATTGGTCATGAAATTAATCCAGAGTTTAAAATTGGATGTATGTTAGCAGCGGGAAATACATATGCAAATACATGTCATCCTGCTGATGTTTGGAAGTCAATGGAAAAAGATCGAGAAAATTATTTCTTTATTGATGTTCAATCACGTGGAGAATATCCAGCCTATGCATTAAAACAACTTGAACGTGAAGGAATTGAAATTCCATTTGAAGAAGGGGATGTTGAAATCTTAAAAAATCATACCGTTGACTTCATCTCATTCTCTTACTACTCATCTCGCTTAACAAGTGCAGATCCAGAAGTGAATAAAACAACAGACGGAAATGCTTTTGAAACTCTAAAAAATCCATATTTAGAAGCTAGTGAATGGGGATGGCAAATCGATCCATTAGGTCTTCGTATTACAATGAATGCCTTATATGACCGTTATCAAAAACCACTCTTTATCGTGGAGAATGGACTAGGTGCCGTTGATGTTCCTGATGCTAACGGTTATGTGAAAGATGATTATCGAATTGATTACTTACGTGAACATATTAAAGCAATGAAAGAAGCTGTTGAATTAGATGGTGTAGATTTAATAGGTTATACCACTTGGGGGTGTATTGACCTGGTCAGCGCTGGAACAGGTGAAATGAAAAAACGTTATGGTTTTATTTATGTCGATAAAGATAATGATGGGAATGGAACACTAAAACGTTCCAAAAAGAAATCATATGATTGGTATAAAAAAGTCATTAAGTCGAATGGTGAACAATTAGCGTAATATAAATTTTTCTCACCTCTAAACTCTAAAATTAGCGTGAGTAGGGAAAAGTTACAAATTTATAAACTTATTTTATAATATAGGTAATTTTTTGATTGAAGGAGAGATAACACTTCTAGCCAAAAACTATATTTTCTGAGAAATTCTAGGGGATTTACGGTAAAGCTTTTTGATTTCTAAGGTTGATTATAATTAGAGGAACTATCTTTTGAGGTCTAGGTAGAAAAAAGAATATTTATCTTAATTGGAGATCATGAGAGCAACCTCTACGTTTCTTGATTAGTAAAGGTAATTTCTTAACAGATTCTTATAAGTTCATTCGGAGGTAGATGAAGGTGAAAAGGGATGGCATTAAAATTGTAACAATTGGGGGAGGAAGTAGCTATACTCCTGAATTAATGGAAGGATTTATCAAACGATATGAAGAGTGCCCGATTAAAGAATTTTGGTTAGTCGACGTAGAAGAGGGAAAAGAAAAATTAGAGATTGTTGGACAAATGGCACAAAGAATGTGGGATGCATCACCGTATGATGTTAAAGTTTATTTAACTCTTGATCGTCGTGAAGCATTAATTGATGCAGATTTTGTTACAACTCAATTTAGAGCAGGCTTATTAAATGCACGCATTAAAGATGAGCGAATTCCATTTTCTTATGGCATGCTTGGTCAGGAAACAAATGGGGCTGGGGGAATGATGAAAGCCTTCCGAACAGTTCCGGTTATTTTAGATATCGTAGAGGATATGAAAGAGTTATGTCCAGATGCCTGGTTAATTAATTTTACAAATCCAAGTGGAATGATTACGGAAACAGTGATCAAATATGGAAAATGGGAAAAATGCATTGGTTTATGTAATGTACCCGTGAACTCGATGATGAAAGAACCTGAAATGCTTTCGATAAATGGGGAAGAATTAATTTATCAATTTGCTGGCTTAAATCATTTTCACTGGCATAAAGTATTTGATAAAACAGGAAAAGACATTACAGAAGATATTATTGATGCCATGTATACCAAAGATGATGGAACCCCTACTAATATTTTTAAAGTTGATTTTGTGAGAGAACAATTAGAACAAATGAAAGTCATTCCATGTGGATATCATCGATATTATTATTTACAAGATGAAATGTTAAAGCATGGATTAGAAGAGTATCATGGGATAGGTACACGAGGAGAACAAGTTAAGAAGACAGAAGCGGAACTATTTGAATTATATAAAGATCCAACTCTTAATTATAAGCCAGAACAACTCACACAACGTGGAGGAACATATTATAGCGATGCTGCCTGCGAATGTATTAATGCAATCTATAATAATAAAAATATTCCGATGGTGGTATCGACAAAAAATAATGGAGCATTACCTGATTTAGATGCTGATAGTATCATTGAAGTAACGAGTTATTTAACAGCCAAGGGAGCATCTCCTGTTGCGTGGGGGAAACTAAATAGTGCTGAAAAAGGATGGCTACAAGTCATGAAGGCTATGGAAGAATGTACAATTGAAGCTGCAATAACAGGTGATTATGGTTTAGCTTTACAGGCTTTCTTATTAAATCCACAAGTGATGGGAGGAAATATTGCAAAGCAAGTATTAGATGAAATGTTAGTTGCTAATGAAAAATATCTTCCTCAATTTGCAAAAAAAATTCAAGAATTAAAAGAAGCTGGTGTTAAGGTTAAAGATGAAAAAGTTCAAAGGTTAATAGCCGAGGGCTATTAATTGTTACAAATAGAGAACTAAAACGGAGTGATTTTGCTCCGTTTTTTTTGTGAAGTAGTTAAAAAATTGTGTTGTTTTTATACAGCTTTTACATGACTTTAAGTGATAGTTCTGTTAAATTTATATTTCATCATGAATTAAAACATGGTAAAATACCATTGATTTTGGAAGAGGTAGAGATAAATGACTGATTTGTTATCATATAGCAGAACTAGGGAGGAACTATAATATGTTGAAAAATAGTTTGATTAAAAAAACAGTGCTAGCTTTAACAGTAGTTGCTGGATTAAGTGTATCAATGACAGCCTTTGCTAAATCATCATTTACTGGTGAGTATCGTCAAGGGGAAATTTTATCATTTGGTTCAAGTTTGAATCAACGTGAAGAAGCAGCATTAAGAGATTATTTTGGTGTTTCAGATGAGATGGAGGCTATCTATGTAGATAATGAAACAGCGATTAAACAATTAGGATTAGCGCCAGATGCATTAGATGACTATAAAGGTGGCTGGTATTCATCAGCTTATGTGAAGTTAACGGACCAAGGAGGAATTAATGTTTCTTCTAAAAATGTAAGTTTAGTAACGAATGAAATGTTTGCGAATGCATTAATCACTTCTGGGATTTTAAATTGTGAGGTTATTGTATCGGCACCGTTTATGGTAACGGGTGAATCTGCATTAGCAGGGATTTTAGCGGGTGCAGAGGAAATTATGGGAGAAAGTTTATCTGAAGAAAATAAGGTTGTTGCTAAAGAAGAAATTGATACAACATTAGAAATAGCAGATGAAATATTAAATAATCCCGATAATGAAATTAATTCTTCAAGTGATTCTTCAACCGTAGCATCTGGGATTATCAATGATATTAAGCAGCAAGTTATTAAAGACTCTCCAAATTCGACTCAAATCGAACAAATTATTGTGAACGTGACAAACAATTATGGAGTTGAGTTGAGTGAAGAATCAACTGAAAGAATAGCGAACTTAATGGAAGACGTGAATAAATTAGATATCGATTATAAAGATATTAAAGAGACGATGAAAAATATCGGTGACAGTATTTCTGAAAGTTTAAAAGAAGCGGGAGTTAAGCTGAAAGAGTCTGGGGTTTTAGAAAAAATCGGTAACTGGTTCGTTGATTTAGTCAGAGGAATTGGTGAATGGATTAAAGGTTTATTTATTTCATCAAACGAAGTAGATCTTCCTATTTTAAATGAAGAGGAACCGTCTGATATGAATGCTTCAATTGAAAATAGTGATGAAAGTGGAGAGGTTGAAGTTTTTGAACCTACCACTTCAGAAGAAACAGATATCAACACAGAAGATCTAACAGCCGGTGAGAACGTAGATGAAAATGAGCCAAAAGATAATGTTGAACAAAATTCTGAAGAAAATGAAGCAGAAGTAGTACCAGAAGAGACAAGCAATGATCTTGAAAACAACGAAAGTGTATCAGAATAACAAAATTAATATTTAAGCGAAAAGTAAAATACTTATTTGAGAACCTTAAGGGTTCTCTTTTTTTAAAGGAATTATATCAAATAGAATCAAAGAGATAAAAAAATGGCCGATTAGGCCATTTTATTTGTTTGGTTTATTGATTGCTTTTTTGAGTTTAGATAGTTGTGTAAATAGCATGTCAAAGTTGCGAAAAATCCGATTCCATCCATTAATGTATCGTACGGATGATAGTGAAAAATAAGTGCATAAATATATTGAATGCTCCAAAGTCCGATAATGGGAAGGAGTGTCCAGTTCCATTTTTGAGATGGTACCATTAATAAATAAATCATTGTGACAATGAACATGGACGTCATCCATGGAACGACTTCTTCTGGCATGATAATCATTGGATCGGCACACCCAATGGTTAAACTCCATCCTAAGTTTATAAGCATCCAGAACCATAATAGACAGTAAAATCCGTTTTTTAAAACTTTTTTTATGATAATTAACGTTTGATTCATTTAATTTCCCCCATTCCTGAATCGTTAAGTTTATTATAGTTTGTATGGATTAAAGATTCAATGAGTCTATTTCCTTATTTTTACAATTTGTATTTTTAAGATGAATATACACTATAAGTGTAGTTACATGAATGAGAAGAGAATGATTTATCGTTAGAAAAGGTCGTTGTGACGAGTGAACTAAGGGAAATGTTAATTAATAGAAATGAGGCTAGATCATTGATGACAGTCCTGCATCATTTTGTAAATTACTTATAGAATTTTGAGGGTGAAAAGGATTAGATTGAAAAAAAGGTGGGAAAATGAAACGTGTAGGGTTATTTTTTATTGTCATGATAGTGGGTTTAATGGTAGTCTTAATTTATAATAAATTAGTCGTTATAGAAGTGACAGATGACCTTAGTGATTAAAGGGTTTTAGTTGTTTTTATGAAAGATAAGCGAGTTGTCCGTTTATGGCGAGGTACCACGTGAATTTGTTGAGTTTGAATTAGGATTTAAAATTTAGGGCATTAGTCACCAAGTGGTAAGTGTCGCAATTAAACAACCGTTAATGATAGAATAGTTTAAAAGAAGGATGGGGTAGATGAAGCGCTGGATTGTTATCTTAATGCTAGGAATATATCTTTGTGGGTGTGAAAAAAAATCTGAACCTATTAATGATGAGGTGTCGGAAGAACATCAACGTTTGTTAATTATGGATGAGGTTAATCGAGAGGATTATGAAAGTAATCGATTTTATGCGATGGGAGATCCTGTTGTCTTTTTATCTGGAGATCAAAACGATGTCCTTTGGCAAGTAACGTTGACTGATTATGAAGTTATTCAAGATTCGCATGAGGGATTTAAAAAGGCATTAGTCCTCCATTTTAATTATCGTTATTTTATGCCAGAGTTTATTATGTCTCAAACGTTACAGTCTGTTGTTCATCCGACTGTTTTTTATCAAGATATTGCATTAAAACCACAAAGTTTAGCTGAAGCAACCATCGCATATAATATTGGGAATTATGCTAAAAGTCCTCATATTCTTTATGAACCTATTGTTAATGATGAAATGATTTGTAAGCTCGTCTATTTGCAAGCCAATACGGATCAAAGCTGTTTTAATTATTATAGTTATGCAGGACCTGGCGAATATCTCATCAGTTTTGAAAGTGGAAAGGGAGAACATTTTAATTACATGATTAATGTCAAAGAGTAAGTCGAATTATTGGAAAAAAACACCAAAAAACGAAATATTCTTAAAAAAACGTGACATTATGTTATGATAAATGTGGGCTTATGAGAGAGAGATAAGGAGATTAAAGACTGAATTAAAGGGGTCATGTTATGAGTAAGAAGAAAAAATTATTAATTGGAGGGGCTGTCGGAATTTTAACTGTTGGATTAGTATTCGGGGGGATTAAAGCATATGAATACTATCAGGCTAAAGAATTAGTTCTGACGTATGAGGACATTACATTTCCAAATATTAAAGTGAATGAGAAGGATGTATCAGAAATCTCTAAAGCTAATTTAGAACTTGTCTTAAAAGAAGAAGTTGAAGGGCTTGAATCACGTTTGATTGAAGTTAAAATTGATGATCAAACTTTTTCAAAGACGTTAAAAGAATTAGGCTTTGTTGCGAGTGAAGATGTTAATGAATTAACTGATGAAATTTTTGCACTTGGTAAAGATTTAGAAATTCTTGAACAAGCAAAAAGAATTGAAGCAGCACCAGTAGTTGAATATACTATTGAATATAGCTATGATGAGTCATTAGTGGATGAATGGATTCAATCCATTGCACAGCAGCTTTATGTTGACAAAGAAGAGCCAACGTTTAAAATGGTTTCAGCAGGGAACTTTGAAGTGACGGAAGGACATGCAGGCTATTCGATTGATGCAGATGCAATTAAAGAGCAGGTTAAAACGGCATTAAATGAAGTTTCCGCAGAGACTATAGAAGTGACAGCAGAAGGAATCGTTGATAAACAAGCGAAAGATCCTGAACTGTTAAAGTCAGTGAACTATAAAATCTCAACTTATAGCTCAAGCTTCCCAGTCGGTATTCCAAGATCGAAAAACGTAGAACTAGCAACATCTAAAATTAACAAGACATTGTTAATGCCTGGGGATGAGTTCTCGTATACAGATAAAGTGTCACCTGTTATTTATTCAAATGGTTATGTTGATGCAACTATCTTTGTTAACGCTCAACCGGTTAATGGAGTTGGAGGCGGAATCTGTCAAGTATCGTCAACGCTTTATAACACTGTGTTACTAGCTGGAATTATGCCTACTGAACGTCGTAATCATAGTTTACAAGTTGGATATGTACCTGTCGGACTGGATGCGACGATGGCAGAAAATGCAATCGATTTTAAATTCGTAAATACATTAGATTATCCAATTTATATTAATGCCTATACGAGTGGTGGAACGTTAACGATTGAATTTTGGTCAAATGAAGATGCCCTGGATGGAGTGACGTATAAACCACAGGTTAAACAAGTAGGGCAGAACAAATATCAAACTTACTTATTGGGGTATGATACAAATGGTAGCTTGGTGTATAATGAATATATTGATACAAGTACTTATAAGTAAGAGAAAAGCTTCACTTCCGAGCGGAAGTGAAGCTTTTTTTATGTCATTTAACGTGCCAACCTAAGAAACAGAGAATATCTTATATTGTATCCTGGTCATATTAACAGCAAGATAAGTGAAAGGAATTTGTAGCAGACTAGAAAGAATGTGATGACCATTGAATAATGTTATAAGAGACGAAAAATTAAAAGCTGCCTTAAATAAGCAATATTTAAATCAGCCAGCTGACCAAGTAATTACTAAAGATCAGTTAGCAAATTTACAAGGAACTGTCACGTTAGATAACAAAGAAATCAAAGATTTGACTGGGATGAGTTATGCAACTCAGATTACCGCACTATATTTAAATCATAATGAGATTATTGATATTACACCTTTAAAAGATATGGTTAATCTTCGACAAATCAGCTTAATGAATAATCAAATCAAAGATTTAAGACCTATGAGTTCACTCGTAGATCTACAAAGTTTAAACCTCAGTAAAAATCAGATTCAAAGTGTATGGCCTTTAACAAAATTAAAAAACTTAAAGACGTTATTTCTTGATTATAATCCGCTTCAAAGCTATGATGAACTTCGATTTATGAAACAATTAACCTTATTATCGATGAGAGGAGTTGGGATTTCTAATTTGGCAGTCTTGTTACCACTCGTGAATCTTGAAGTC
Source organism: Turicibacter sp. T129 (assembly GCF_025594975.1). Classification (NCBI taxonomy): domain Bacteria; kingdom Bacillati; phylum Bacillota; class Erysipelotrichia; order Erysipelotrichales; family Turicibacteraceae; genus Turicibacter; species Turicibacter sp. T129. The sequence goes on from NZ_JAMQUU010000017.1 coordinate 44,516, forward strand.
CTTTATTTAGATGATAATAAGATACAATCACTTGAACCATTAAGTCAGTTATATTTATTGTACCAACTCAATATTAATGGGAACCAAGTACATAATTTGAAGCCAATTGGGGCACTTAAGTACCTTCAAATGTTATTTGCCAATCAAAATCAAATTGAGAATCTAGAGCCGTTAAAAAAATTGAAACAACTTCAGTTTTTAGATTTAAATCATAATCATATAGAGGATTTAACACCGTTAGCTAGCGTCGAGTCATTAGAAGCATTAAGTATTATGAATAATCGGGTAAAAGATTTAACGCCGATTACTAAGCTTCCACATTTGCTAGCTTTACTTGCTCAAGGCAATCAAATTACCTCTTTAAAGGGGATACAGGCATTACCCATCATTAGCCTTGAAAATCAGTCGGTTGAATGGGAATCGATTTGGGTTAATAAATCTGAATATGCGATTGAATTGAAAGGAAGATTAATTGATACAAATGGGGAGGTTCCATTGATTACAGCCATCAGTCCCAAAACAGTCACCTACGACGTTTTAAAATCACGACTGATTGTTAATCAGTTAGAGCCACTGATTACTGTGTTTTTTCATAATCAAAATGAAGAGATTCCATTTAGTGGTGAACTTCGTCTTTCATTCAAGGAATTAGAATAAAAGCGGTCGTTAGATCGCTTTTTTATTTGGATAATCCGTGAATTAGAGCTATCTTTCTCGTTGGATGATAGAGAAAATGAAGGGATTTTTGTTGTAAACTACTGAATATGTATGTGCAAGAAGTAAAGGAGATGTTATAATAAGGCTCGCTCTATAAGAAGTCTGTTTTTATGACGTTTTAAGATTTTCACTTAGGCGAGCAATGACGGTTATTGGTTCATATATATAAGTCCCGATAAGTTTTTCACATCATAAAAACTATTAGCGGATTGAGGATACATTTTCTTCGAAAATGCCAGGGAACCCATACCCTATCAGCGGAGGAAAGTTACGAACTTCGTTACGTAGGGTAGGGAAACCAGTACCAAAGTTTTTTGATAACTAAGGTTGATTCTAGAAATGTGAAATACATTTCGGTTTCTATATAGAATATTTTTTGAGTTAATTTAAGGGATAGTTGATTAGAACAATCTTCTAGTAACAAAAAAAGTAAAGGAGTGACTCAAATGAAGGCTGTTGTAGTGATGGATTCGCTAAAAGGAAGTTTAAGTTCAATGGAAGCAGGAGAAGCAGCTAAAGCTGGGATTTTAGCTGCGAATCCAGAGGCAACGGTGATTGTTAAACCATTGGCTGACGGTGGAGAAGGAACAACAGAAGCTTTAGTTTGTGGATTGAATGGCAGGTTAAAAACAATACAAGTTACAGGTCCTATTTATGAACCTGTCATCGCACAATACGGGATAATTGATGAAGTGGCTGTCATTGAAATGGCACAAGCAGCGGGATTACCTCAAGTTCCAACAGAAAAGCGCAATCCATTAGTGACAACAACTTATGGTGTCGGCGAAATGATTAAGGCATGTGTCGAGTCAGGATGTAAGAAGTTCATCATTGGAATTGGGGGATCAGCGACGAATGATGCAGGAATTGGAATGTTAATGGCATTAGGATACAAATTCTTAGATGCTAATGGACAAGAAGTGGTGCAAGGAGGACAAGGATTAAGTCAAATTGTTTCAATTGATGCGTCAGATGTTTTACCGGGATTATCATCCTGTGAATTTAAGATTGCGTGTGATGTCACTAACCCATTGTATGGAGAACAAGGAGCGGCTTATATTTATGCTCCGCAAAAGGGTGCAACACCTGAAATCGTTAAAACGTTGGATGACGGATTACGTCATTTTGCACGTGTAGTTGAAGGGGATCAAAAAGCAGACTTTGCTAACTTACCAGGTGCAGGAGCAGCAGGTGGTCTTGGATTTGCTTTTACTGCCTTCTTAAATGGAACATTACAATCAGGAGTCCAAATGATTTTAGAAGAGACAAAGTTGGAAGAAGTACTTAAGGGGGCCGATTATGTGTTAACGGGGGAAGGGCGGTTAGATCATCAAACGGCAATGGGGAAAGCACCGATCGGTGTTGCTAAATTAGCAAAAAAATATGGGTGTAAAGTGATTGGATTAGCAGGAGCAACAACAAAAGAAGCAACAGCGTGTCATAAAAAAGGCATTGATGCCTATTTCTCTATTGTTAATCATCCGATGTCATTAGAAGAAGCAATGGAACCGGAGGTCGCTTTTGAAAATATGAAACAAACGACAGAACAGATTTTTAATTTGATTAAAGCAATTAAGTAAGGTAAAACAAAGAAATCAACGTACTTTTCCCCATCATAACCTTTTATTTACATAAGTATTAACTTCAACATATAATATTTTTACATTGTCTTAAATGGTTGATAGGATCACAGAAGAATGTTTTCAGGGAGATATTATATTTAAAGAGAAGGTAAGAGGGGAGTATATTTACTATGACAGCAGAACAAATGTGGGAAAGGGTTATACAAGATTATCCAAACTATGGAGCGTCAACTTATGAAGCTTTTTCATTCGGGAATACAGATATAATGGCAGATGAGTTGGCATTACTTGTGAAGGCGGGGAAGAAGACTGCGACTTCATCTGTTTTTTGTTTTTATGAAATGGAAGGAGCAGCACTTCCACAAGGCGGAGAGTTAAGTATTGTACTTAATAGTAAAAATGAGGCAGAGTGTATTATCCTAACAACTAAAGTTTATACGACTTCATTTAATTTAGTTAGTGAAGAACATGCATATAAAGAAGGAGAAGGAAACCAAAGTTTAGATGATTGGAGAGAGGGTCATCAAGCATTTTTTACTGAAGCCTTAGCAGAATGTAAACAAGTCTTTGATGAAAATATGTTGATTGTGTGTGAAAAATTTAAAGTGATTTGGAAGTAAAAGAAAAAACGTCTTCTATTGTTTTTGAAGACGTTTTTTTAATATGATTAGAACAATTTATGACCACACTCATTACAGAATTTTGCATCTGGTGTTGTTTGGGTCCCGCATTCAGGACAGAATTTATAGCCGGTTGATGGGGATGATGATGCTTGGACTTTGGTCCCACACTCAGGGCAGAATTTTACATTTGGGCTTAGTTTGTGTCCACATTGATGACAGGAAAGGGTAGTAGATGGTTGAGCTTGTGATGCTGTTGATGTGTTAGTCATCATAGACGTCATTTGCTTCATCATTTCAACGCCCATAGCCATCCCAGCTCCTGTTTGAGCCATGGATGCCATCGAACTATTTGGATGTTCAGTCATCGACTCAATCATACTCATCTGTTGATAATGTGCGATATCACCGACCATATCGAAGGAAGCTGTTTTCTCAATCATCTTTTGAACGTTCTCTGGATAAGTAAAACTTGAAATTGTGAAATCAGTCACAGTTAGACCTAACTTTAATAATTCCATATCAAGATCACTTTTAATTCCTCGAGCAATATCATAAGCATTTACTTGTAAATTGAATAAGTCTTTTCCTTCTTTTGAAATCCAACGCATTAAAAGTTGATCGAGTTGAGATAAAACGCGCTCTTTTACATCCTCCACAGTAAATTGTTGCTTCACACCTGCTATACGGTCAATTAAAGCAAGATAGTCATTAACTTTAACCGTAAATGTTCCAAAGCTGCGAATAGGTAGTCCACCTTTTAAACTTGGTGTTGGGATATTAATCGCACTTTTAGTTCCCCAGCGAATTAAAAATTCCTTCGTATTCACGAATAAAACTTCTGCTCGAAGTGGACTGTTAAATCCAAACTTAAATCCTTTTAATGTGGTTAAAAAAGGAATGATTTCAGACTCGATTTCATAATTTCCTTCATCTTTAAAGATTCCTTCAATTTTTCCATTATATAAGAAAATAGCATCTTGTCCTGGACGAATAACGAGGCGACTCCCACGCTTAATTTCTTTGTTACGCCAAAGCCAAAAGATGACATCGTCACGAGACTCGTTCCATTCAATGACATTAGCAAATTGATTATTGAATAAACCCATACGTTAACACTCCTTAACTATTAAAATAAACAAAAATGAAGTAGATTGCAATGATTCCTAAAATGATTAAGATAGTGATTTTCACCCAACTATAGGGATAGGTTCCATGAATGCGTCCAGTTTCTCCATTAATAATATATTGATATTGTTTACCTTTGTAATCATAAGTAGCGGTCCAGATAGGGAGGAGGACATGTTTAAAGGTGACATGATCATAATGGGTTTGGACATGAATTCCACTGACAGTATCGTAGTAACGTAGAACTTCTAAACGGGCAGCTTCTTCGAGCTCACGATTTATTTTCTGTTTAGCAAAAGTGAATCCTTCTTGAACACTTAGACTATAACGTTCAGCCATGTAGCCAGAGATATATTCACTTCGATAGGGTTCTACACGATCAGTATTAAAAGGTTCAACTCCACACATAATCGTATTACTATAATGATGAGAAGCATTTACTAAAATATCATCGAAAAATTGATGAAGTTGACCACTGACTGGATACCAACGAACTTTCTGAACTTGATCTTTTTTTCCATTGATTTCACGAGTTTCATAATAATAACGGCCGCCTCTAGCCGTATAGGTACTAGACGTATTTGCATCATATGTCCAATAGGGGACATAGACAGCCTGAAGTTTATCACTTTGATAAAGTAGTTTTAAATCATTTGGAGCTAACCAGCGATATTTGACCCATTTTGATAGTTCCTCCAGTGCTTGATGTTTTTCGATTTTGAAGGGAAGAATAGCTTCAGGCTTAATCCCAGCTGATTGTTTCGTTTTTAGAACATGCGAGGATCCGCAATAAGAACAATGCAGCGCCGTAATATGTTTATCAACAACAGTTTCGGCACCACAGCTTTCACAAGTGATGACCTCGACATCTTCATTCCAATTTGATTTTTCTTCGAGAGTACTCACATTAGAAAAGTCATATTCATGAACTTCCCCTTCATGATCAATCGCTACTTCTGTTTCGCAGTACGGACACTTCAAAGCTTGTGATTTTATATCAAACACCATATTTCCCCCACAATTTTCACAGGTGAACACTTGGATATCTTCTTGCTTTTCTTCGCTCATTTTCTCACTCCCTATGGTAAAAAAGTTGTAGCTTAAAAAAACTACAACCGATTATGGCTTTTTAAACTTATTCTTGATTCGTTAAACCCTTTAAAGCTGCTAATTCATGATCAATAGTGGATGAACGATTTCCTTTTAAAGCAGCAAGTTCATCTTCGATAGATGAAGAGGTTTTCGTATCATATTTATTCATTAATGATTCAATATCGTCTTTAGGTACAGCATTTAAGTCGGCGATTGCATTTGCTTCATCTAACATTCGATTTGCTTTTTCTTCCATACGAGTAAAAGCCCCTAAGTTTGATTTTGAACTATTAAGTGAACTTCCAAGTTCATTAATACGTTGCTGCATATTAGCTGTCGCTACTTTTGCTTTAATACTATCACGACGAGCATTTAGTTCGTTAACTTCACTTACCAGTTTATCGTGCATTTGACGCATTTTTAAAGTATTAGATGAAGCAAGCTGTACTTTTTGTTCAAGTGTGGATTGTTTTTCTGTGAGTGTTGCTTTTTTTGATAAGAAAAGGCGAGCATCGTCATCATTTCCCGCTTCAATGGCACGTTTAGCATAATCTAATAATTTAGCAATTTCTTTATTGCACTCATCCAATTCGCGTTTTGCACGAGCTTCTTCAGCCATAATAGATGCTGTTTCAGCTTTAACTTTTCCTAAGTCATCATTTAAGTTTCGTAAAATTTGATCAACCATTTTAGCAGGGTCTTCACATTTATCTAGTAGGGCATTAATATTCGCAGACATAATATCTGAAAAACGTTTTAAAATAGACACAAAACCACTCCTCGTTCTCATGATTAATAACAGTATATGAGTAAAAGAACGAAAATATTAGGAGAATTCTAATGAATGAATTTCACAAGAAAAAATGTGACCTTAACGACATTATTTAGGTATAAAAAAATCTCCCCTCAAAGAGGGGAGGCTCTTATTTTATTCTACTTCTTGAACAGGTTGTCCAAGTGCTTCTAAAGCGGCTTGATAACCAGCCATATAACCTTCTTCAAATCCTTGGTCATAAAATTGATTGTTTTCTTCTTCTTGACCTACTTTATATTTTGCAGAAGTACTTAAGACATGGTTAGTGACCGTCACTTGTTGAATCGCAAATCGGTCGTCTTCATTTAAAGTATAATCTGATACCATTAATGTATTAGGGTCGATGTAAGTTGTCTCATGAGCGGTGTCATTGATTTTTACACGACTATATTCAGTAAAGTTTTGACCTTTTACAATGAAATTACCGTCTTCATCGTTATAAACTTCTGAAATCAAAACTTCATTAACCCCCATTTGCATTTTTGTTGGCTCATACGGATTCACGCCACCATAGATATAGCGTTCACCGTATAGCATGTCATATTGTAATAACTTAAGATTATCTAAGTAATCAGGAGTATCTTTATATTGTTGATGATAGTTAATTAATGTTCCATGATGAATGCCAAGTTGATTTAAGACATGAGCACCTAATTGGTAAGCCTCAATGTCAGTATCTTGTTTTTCTAAGCCAAAGTTGTTCCAAATAACATATTCTGTTTCGAAGATGTCACCATTTGATAATTCAGCGTCTTCAATTCCTAATGTCGGCAAGTGATCCCCATACATCACAAGGACAATATCTTCATTTATTAATGATAGGGCTTGGATTAACTCGGCGATAAATTGATCCATTTCATACATTTCATTTGTAAAGTATTCAAATGAGGTTAAGCGCTCGGTATCATCTAAACCACTGACTGTGATTTTAGAGTGATTTTCAACTGGAGTCGTTGGATAATCACCGTGCCCTTGAACTGAAATCGTATAGATATAATCTTGACCTTCTGTTGATTTTAAAGCATCAACGATTGATTTTGTTAAGTATTTATCTTTCGCCCAACCAAGTGGGGTTGTTTCTTCAATGTTCATATATTCGATTGAAGTAAAGGTATCAAATCCTAACATTTTAAATACTTTTTGACGAGTATAGAAGGTTCCTTTGTTGTTATGAATGGCATGTGTTGAATAACCTAAATCCTTTAAGTCATAGTTAATACTTTCAGCCGTTGTTTTACGTAAGATTGTTTTATATGGATATTCTCCAGCACCGAAGAATTCTAGGTTCATTCCTGAGATGACTTCAAACTCTGTGTTTGCTGTTCCGGCTCCAACTGAAGGAACTTTTAAATAACCTGAAGAGAACTGTTCTTTTAATTTTCTGAAGTTTGGAACAGGATCTTCTGAGAATTCTAAGTCGATCATGTGTGTTGGATCAAAGAATGACTCTAATTGAAGCATGATAATATTTGGTGCTTGCTTTTGTGGCACCATACTATTGTCATTACTTGCAACTAAATTTGAATTATCTAATTTAGAAGAATCTTCAGAATTCATTAGCGTTTCCGCTAATTTTTCAATAGTTGCTTGTGTATAGTTTACCGGTCGTTTAATCCCTGTGTTTAATAACGTATTAGTAAAGCAATAAGGGAATCCGTAATCTAAATAAGCAAAAGCGATGTTTCCGAAATAATCAGAAATAATATTTGCTTTTAAGGCACCTTGTGTCAAAAGTACAAAACTAATGATTCCAGCAGCGAAAAGTGGAATGTTTTTTTTGTAGTTAACTTTATTTTTTGATCTTGGTGCTTTAAAGAACGCAATAATAACTCCAATAATCGCAAGAGCAATCCCTACCCCAATTAATCCAATTTGAAACTTAGAGAAGTATTTTTCTAAAATATCAAAGGTTGATGAAATTAATTTTAATTCGTTTGCCGTAAATGGAGTGACACGATTGTTTAAAACGATTCCGTTGGTAATTCCTCCTGCTAACCAAATAAGTGAAATAGTAGTGAAAACAAAGAATTTTCGACGGACCAATAAAATCAGTGAAAAGGTTAGTAAGATTAATAAGACATTATAAGTAAATACCACGGGTGAGTGGATTAAATAATTGAATGCAGCCACAATCGAGTGACGGCTAAAGATTTCAATTAGAAAGTTAATGACGAACGCCGAGGCGATACATAGAAAATAATAATTATATAAATACTTTTTTATAATTTCTTTCATATTAGACCCCCATAAATAAATACTCTATGAGTTTGAGTGGACTCAAAGAGGTGTTTTTAAAACAATTATTTCCATATCTAATCTTAAAGTAGTCCATCTGACATTTTAACAACGACCGACCATAAAATCAATTAGAAAATTTTAGGAGAAATGAGTACAAGTAATTATTATACAGATTGAAAATAAAAATTCATCTTCTATTTGTGGCTTTTTTAAAATTCATACAAATGTTAAGAGTTAGGCAAAAAAATAAAGAACAATGTAACCGCTTCTTTTGGTGTTTTTATAAGTGGATGTCGTTTTTTGTTAATAAAATGTAAAATTTCTGTTAAGTTTTATATCTTAGCAAGTACAATAAAGATTCATTCTTGACTAAGTGTTCCCGATCGGATTGAAGTTATAATTTTTAAAATAGGTGTATTTATATTAAAGGTAATAACTAAATGATTTTTAAATCAAATTGGAACTTTATAAGTAAGGGGGGAAGAGCTGATAAAGTTAAATGAATCATCCCTTTAACGTTTAATGATAAGATAAAAGTAACAGAGATATAGAAGTAAGATTCTTAGAATCAATAGCCAACAGTATATTATGAAAAACTTAAATAAAGGGAACGTCTAATTTGATAGGTATTTTTTTATTTCGTGACCTCGTTATTGATCATGGAGGGACAGTATATGATAATTTATTCAAAAGGGAGAGGTGAAGTAGGAACTGAATAACTGAGGGAATTTTCTATCCTTATAATATGAGAAAATAAAGTTACTGATAAAAAATGTTAGTAACTAAAAAAAGTAGAGAATCATCTCTACTTTTTAAATTAAAGAGCCTTTGGTTTTAAACATTGAGTAATACGTGAAACCATTGTTTCTTTTTCTGAATCATTGCTTCCATTCCATAAGATTTCAAACATAACTCCTAATCCAGGAAGTGTTTTTTCTTCTCCAGATTCAATCGCATCAATAATCGTTTCACGGATTTCATCATAGTTTGAGTCATCTAAGTTTGCAATAACAGCTTTTCTTAAATCGAAGTTCATGATCATCACCTCATAAAAATTTCTTTCGTTATAGTTTTTCACCATTTTGGAAAACTATACATATTTTTATTATTTGAAATTTTTATAGATGAGCAACATATACTAGTGCAGTAGGTTAAGCTTAAGAGAGACGATTTGAGTGAACTGTTAGAGTAATCTTGAGCATCAGATAGGTCTATATAAATAAATATAGAAAAAACAAGAGAATTTATATCTAATTAAATTTATTTGGAAAGTTTGTAGAGTTATAGTAAAATAATATGGTGAAACCGTCTAAACATGCGGTGTTAAGAAAAGAAAGTAGGTCGAAGATATGGGGAATCGCTTTTTAAAGGGGGCAATGATTTTAAGTATTAGTATGTTTGCCACCAAATTCCTTGGAATTCTTTATGTGATCCCGTTTCAACAATTAGTTGGAACATCAGGGATGGCACTTTATAATTATGCATATACACCATATGCGTTATTTATTAGTTTATCAACTCTTGGAATTCCTGTTGGAATTGCGAAATTTGTCTCGAAATATAATGCAGCAGGAGAGTATGATACTGCTCGGAAAATGTTTAGATATGCGATTTGGTTTATGGTTGGATTAGGTTGTCTAGGATTTTTAACCATGTATAATCTAGCACCATGGTATGCACAAGTTGTTTTAGCTGGACAAAAAGAGTTAGCAAATTCAATTGAAGATGTAACAATGGCTATTCAAACGATTAGTTTTGCCTTGTTAATTATTCCGGTCATGGCTATATTTAGGGGATTCTTCCAAGGAAATCAAAATATGATTCCGACTTCAGTTTCTCAGTTTGTAGAGCAAGTCGTTCGTATTATTTTCATCTTAGCAGGATCTTACTATATTATAAATATTAAAGGTGGAAGTACAAAAGAAGCGGTTGGTTTTTCTGTCTTTTCGGCATTCCTAGCTGGAATTACTGCATTTTTAATTTTATATTATTATTGGATAAAAAATGTGAAGCATTATAATAAGCTTCTTCGAAAATCAGTTCCCCATGAACCGCGAAATTATGGGAATTTATTTACAGAATTAATTTCATATGCGATTCCGTTTGCTATTTTAGGATTGGCCACTAATTTGTTTCAAATCGTCGATCAAACAACGTATAATCACTATATGTTAGTCAGTGGATTAGATGGTGTTATTGTTGAGGATTCATATGGTATGTATGCAGGATCTTTATATAAGATTATTATGATTCCGGTCTCATTTGCTATTTCATTTGGACAGCCATTAATTCCAGAGTTAACACATCATTTAACAGCTGGGAATATGAAGTCTGTTCGTAAGAATTTAGTGTTAGCTATTCAGTTAACATGTTTCATTACGGTTCCAGCTGTTGTCGGAATGGCTTTGTTATCAGAGCCGATTTATATTATGTTCTTTAATTCGTCGACACCAGGTTATAATGCAATGGGTGGAGACATCTTTAGATTGGGATCATTATTAGGACTATTCATGGCATTATATAGTATTGTGACAGCTATTTTACAAGGAATTGGTAAGCAATGGTATGGGATTATCTTCTTAGGTGTTTCATTAGTTATTAAATATCTCGGAAATGTATTCTTAATTCCTATTTTCCAAACCGATGGAGCAACAATGGCAACGATGATCGCCTATACGTTCTGTATCACAATGAGTTTAATAGTGATTAAACGTGAAACAGGATTCAAAGTTTCACAATTACTTCGCCGATTAGTTGCAATCTTCGTCTTTACAGGAATCATGGCTTTATTCGTTATTGCTGTGAAGTTTATTCTTGATTTATTCATGGATTATAATGCACGTCATATGTTATCGTATATCTATGTAGCAATCGCGGGATTCATTGGAGTTCTAGCTTATTTTGGATTAGCTTGGTACTTCGATTTAATTACGGCTTTATTTGGAATGAAATTTTCACCAAAACAATTAAAAGAGCGCATACTTCGTCGTCGCTAGGTCATACTAAGCTCAAAAGATAGCTTAGTTTGAAGGTGATGGGATGAAGCGAGCATTAATCTATTTTACACTTGGACTTGGAGTGGCATATTTCCTCTTTGCAGGTGGTATTCGAACGAAAGTTCAATTAACGGATCAAGCACAACAAAATATTACAGTTTTAGCCTCCGCGGCTATGAGAGTCACTGATCACGTCAAATCATGGTTATCTGATTATGCAGAGGATACACAGCCCGTGATGAGCACATTAGAGCCACTTTCTCAAAAAGAATCATTAATTGATTATGATGCCGCTTTAAAAATCGTGTATGAAATTATTGAAGATCTTGATAAAATATTTACACCCGATCAAAAACAAGCGATTGAAAAAGAAGTCAATGAATTGTATAAACAAAATATTCTAAAGGAATACAGAGATCAAATTGGTCCAAGCTATTATGAATAAAAAACCGCTAATGATGGCGGTTTTTTATTATATCGTTGTTTCAGGGCGGAATCCGAGATAACTTTCAACTTTTCGAAGGCGAATATTAATGTTATCCACTTTGTTTTTAACGTCATAAATATCGATGTTTTGATTATTAATTGCTGAATAATTTGGATATGGATTGACAGAAGTTGCTAGCTGATTGCTAGGATAAGACTGAGGTGTTTGAATAGGAACGACAGGTGTTGATTGCAGTGTATCAGTAACTGATGTTGGTGGTGGGGGTGATAGCACAGCTGAATTTGTTGGCATCGTTGGAATATTTGGATTGGTTGAGCCGACTGCATTTGTAGGTGTTAGTGTAGGATTATTAGTCGGTGTCGATGGTGTCACATTTTGAATTTCTTTTTCGGCTTGTGCTCCCGCTCCAGATGCACTTGTTGGCACAGGATTTGGACGGAAGTATTGATTTGATAAGATATTTGTACCTGTTAAGTCTTCAAGAGATGGCGTTAAATCGGGGAGAGTCTGTTGAACAGGCTGAGAAAATGAGAAGTCATTGAATGAAAATTGCCCAGGAAATGAAGTGCTAGGAGACGGTTCAGCTCCGATATTAGAGTTGATGGTATCATTAATTAATGAAGGCATTTGAGGTTGGTTGAAGTTGTTATTATTGTTTGGAAGTTGGTTCGTATTAAGATTATTCATCATCGGTAGTTGATTGGTATTAAAATTATTATAAGGATTGGTATTCATCGGATTAGTCATTTGAGGCGTTTGCTGGAAGTTATTATTCATTATCGTGTATGGGTTCTGATTGTAACTATTATTCATCATTGGAAGTGGATTAGAATTGACGTTGTTGTTCATCATAGAATAAGGAGTATTAGTTGAATTGTTCATCATAGGAGTTTGGTTATAATTATTCTCCATCATTGGATAGGAGTTGGGGTTCAAACTGTTATTCATCATTGGCATTTGATTGGGATTAAGGTTATTATTCATCATTGGTAATTGATTAGGGATAAAGTTGTTGGCTGCCATGGGAACTTGATTTTGATTGAAACCGTTATTTATCATTGAATTAAGTCCTCCTATTGGTATGCCCATTCCATTTTGACCTTGAAATTGAGGGCCTGTACTATTATTAGGTCCCATCATTGGATTCAGGCCTGGTCCATTTTGAGGCATACCATTATATCCTTGCGGAGGGATTTTTGGATTATTTAAAAATTGATTTAAATAAAACTGCTCCATTTCCTCGACAGGCGATCTTGATTTTTGTTTTTTTAGTTTACCAAACATGGGCGAAGCCCTCCTTTCTATTGGTACTATATACTATGAAAGAATTCTCGATTGTGTTATGATATTTTTGTTTAAAAAAGTTTTAGATAAAATTGGAGGAACTAGCGTTGCGTTTAGATAAATTATTAGCTCATACTGGATATGGGACACGTACGGAAGTTAAAAAATTATTAAAATCAAAAGTGGTAAAAGTAGATGGTGTGATTGCTAAAGATGCGAAGCAAAAAGTTGATTTAAGTAAACAAGTTGTTACGGTGTTTGATGAAGTGGTTGAATATCGTGAATTTGTTTATTTAATGATGAATAAACCACAAAATTGTTTAAGTGCGACACGTGATCGTGATTATCGTACAGTGATTGATTTATTAGATGATTATTATTTAATGTTTGATGTGGCACCTGCTGGTCGTTTAGATCGTGATACAGAAGGCTTAGTGTTATTAACGAATGATGGAAAGTTAGCTCATGAAATCATTTCACCGAAAAAAGACGTATTTAAACGTTATGTTGCACATGTGACAGGTGAGTTAACAGACGTATCAATTAATCAGTTAGAAGCCGGTGTTGAAATTTTAGATGGAAACAATGATGCATTTATGACGAAGCCAGCGAAAGTCAAAGTTTTAGGACCAGTCGATAACCTAACAGCGGTAGAAATCTGTATTACAGAAGGGAAATTCCATCAAGTGAAGCGTATGTTTGCGAGCGTAGGATGTAAAGTGGTTTATCTAAAACGTTTAGCAATTGGAGGCTTAGAGTTAGATGAATCATTAGCGTTAGGTGAGTATCGTGAATTAACGGATAAAGAACTAGATTGTTTAAAAGCTGAGGCGACTCATTAAGAGAAAAAATCTAGCTAAGAGGATGAGGTGAGGTTAGAATGAGAATTGATTTGCATGTTCACACAACCATCTCAGATAGTTCATTAAGTACAAAAGAGATGTTATTACTGGCCAAAGAACGTGGATTAACACATGTGGCGATTACAAATCATGATACCGTTGTTGGATTAAAAGAAGCAATGGAGTTTGGGAAAGCGATTGGCGTTGAAGTGATTCCAGGAATTGAGATTAGTGCATATGATTTTAAGCGTCAGAAAAAAACTCATATTTTAGGTTATCATTTTAATTTAGAAGCCCCACATATTAAAGCCTTAGTTGATCCTATTAACGCTCGTCGAGATGCTAATACAAAGTGGCAAGTGGAACAATTGATTAAGGCTGGATATAACTTAACGATGGATGAGGTCGCTCAAAAAGCGAAAGATTCGACGGCGTGGTACAAGCAACATATTTTTGATGTCTTAACGAGTAAGGGATATCATCGCCAAGAGTTGAAACCACTATTTCAAAAAGGTGGGATTTGTGATCGTGTGATTACATACGTTAATGCCGAAGAGGCAGTAAAAGCCATTAAAGCAGATGGTGGAGTGGCCGTTATGGCACATCCTGGACAATCCAAAACGTATGATTTAATTCCGGATTTAGTGGCTGTCGGATTGGATGGCATCGAAAAATATCACCCAGATCACGATGAGCATGATTATGAGATGATTGATCAATTAACGAAGGAGTATCAATTAATTCAGACAACAGGATCAGATTTTCATCATACGTATGGACCAAATCGTCCGTTTGGTCAGCTAGTGATGGAGACTTTACCGTTTAAATAAACCTAAAAGCCACCTTACCTAAGGTGGTCTTCTTTATGTTTAAAGGCTTGCTAGACCAAGGAACGTTCACAATTTGAAAAAGTTATGATACAATAGCAGTCGTGTAAAAAAATCAAAATTTAGTAAAATTCGTCGATAATTTCGACTTAGACATATGAGAAAGGCAACGGTGATAGTATGCGTTTAAGAAAAGTAAAAGGTGCCGCTGAGACAATTGCAGCTCATCCGGAAATCGTTATTCCAAATGGAGAAGCCTTAAAAGGAAACTGGCAATCAGTCTTTGAAAAAGATCAACCTTTATATATTGAAGTTGGAATGGGAAAAGGGCAATTCGTTATTGGAATGGCACAAAAAAATCCCCATTTAAACTTCATCGGGATTGAAAAATTTGACTCTGTTATGGTTCGTGCATTAGAAAAAGTACTTGAAGCAGGAGAACTTCCAAATTTAAAGCTATTAAAAATTGATGCAGAAGATTTAACTAATATTTTTGAAGAAAATGAAGTGGAAGGTGTTTACTTAAACTTCTCAGATCCATGGCCGAAACCACGTCATGCGAAACGTCGTTTAACACATGAAAACTTTTTAAAGTTATATGAACATATTACCATTCCAGAAGGATATCTTCGATTCAAAACAGATAATCGTTTATTGTTTGAATATTCATTAGTCAGTGTAACAGAGTATGGAATGGGGTTAAGAGATGTAGCGTTAGATTTACATCAACGTGAAGATTTAGATTGGAATGTTATGACAGAGTATGAGCAAAAGTTCAGTGCTAAAGGGCAACCAATTTATCGTTTAGAAGCTCAATTCAAAGCAAAAGCTTAATCAAAAAAGGGGAATGATTTATGAAGGTAATTGTTGGTTCAACGAATCAAGTAAAAGTGACTGCTGTTAAAGAAGTTTTAGAACCAATAGGACAAGAGGTCATGGGAACTAATGTTCCTAGTGGTGTCTCTAATCAACCTTTTAGTGACGCAGAAACAGTCGCTGGAGCGAGTAATCGAGCAGAAGCTTGTTTAAAGTTTGGTCAGATTGGGATCGGATTAGAAGCTGGTGTGGAGTATTTAAATGAACAGTTATATCTTGTTAATTGGGGTGTATTAAAAACTCAAGACGGTCAGACCTTTTATGCAGGTGGGACACGTCTACCATTGCCTACTGAGTTAATTGCTCCTCTTGAAGCGGGAGCCGAACTTGGCGATGTGATCGATGGTTATTCAAAACGTCAAAATGTCCGTTCAAACGAAGGTGCAATTGGAATTTTGACAGCAGACTTCTTTAATCGCAAAGACAATTTTAGTCATATTGTTCGCTTATTATGGGGACAATACACATATGCTCAGCAGTGCTGTCGAAAATAAAAATTTGGTTAGAATCGTCTCCTATGATATAATATGATTGTATTATGCTATAAGGGGGCGATTTTTTGTCGAAACAGAAGAGAGATATGACAGTGAATACAACAGAAGAAACGAAAACGACATCAAACCAAATAAAGCAACAATTTATTAACTTAACGAAATCATCAAAACGTAAATTACAAGCATTAAATTTGAAAAATAAATTGAAAATTCATGCGATTAAACATAAATTGACTCAAACGAAAATGGAACCATCAACCTATGAAGCACCAATGATGATGGAAGCTAAACCTTCTCAATTACGATTCCTAAATCGTGCGACAACGATTTTTAGTGGAGTGGTCATCGTTGGATTAAGTGCTGGGTTACTTTATATGGCTAGACCAGTTGTGACAGCAGACACGTTTCATGCTAAGATGGACGATAGCATCGAAGCAGCCTTTGCATATCAAGGAAGTGAAGTCAATATAAAAAATGGAACAGTTGCCTATCATATTCCACGACAATTCCAATATAAATGGTCCATTGGAGTAAATGATATTATCAAGTATAAAAATAATGAGGTTATTATGCATTATAATAATCAATATAATGTCATTGGACAAGATACCGATACCTATTATTTACTTCGTGATGAAAATAAAGCAGCAGGTGAAGAAGTTTTTTATAAGAACTTTAATATTGATGGACAAAATGGCTTTGTTCAGTTAGTGCAAATGCCTGAGAAATATTTATTAACCGTCTTTGTTGATGGAGCAAAGCTATCAGCCATCATAGACTATGAAGAAGCACCATATTTAGCTTATAATATGTTAGTTGTTGGACGTACGGTTGAGTCATATGAACCATTAACAACAGAAACGCAAGTGGCTGCAAAAGGAGCTTTACGCTCTACTGACGAGTCTTCAAATTCAGAAGCGGCTGAAGCTGCCGTGACAAGTGTAAAAGATACATCAGCTGGTGTAGCAGCACAATCAGATGAAGAAACGACTGAGTCCACAGATTCAGATGGGGTTGTTGATGGAGAATTGTCAACGATGGAAAATGAACAAGTGATTCAATTTGATTTCAGTAGTGATAAGCGTAGTGAAGTTTCACAAGCTGAAAGTGAAGAATAAATCAAGGGAGGTTTTTTAACGTGAACGAAATTACAAGTGTTGAACAATATCATGAAGTGATTATGAATGAAAATGCGATTATTTTATTTACAGCTAATTGGTGTCCAGATTGTATGGTCATTAAACCATTCATGCCAAGTATCGTAGAAAAGTATAATCAGTATAATTTTTATACGATTAACCGTGATCAGTTGATGGATTTATGTGTTGAGTTAGAGATTTTCGGAATTCCAAGTTTTGTTGCTTTTAAAGGTGGACAAGAAGTTGGGCGCTTCGTTAATAAAGAACGTAAAACACGTCAACAAATTGAAGAATTCATTGAATCATTAGCGTAATGAGAGATAAGGAAAAATCGCCATGAAAATCGTGGCGATTTTTTTTAACCTTCTTGTGAAAGAAGAACCTTTTCATGTATAATTAAGAGTAAACATTTGGGTAATTTAGGGTGTGACAGTATGAAAAAACGTAAAATTTTTGATATTGAGAAAGTGGGCTTTGGGGATGAAGTGACAGTTTCACCAGCACCAAAGCCAATCTCAAAAAATGAATCAAAGGTAATGATTCAACCTACCGTAAAACCTATTGTAAAATCGGTAGTCGATCGTCCTCAGGCTATTTTAAGTCCAGAGGTGAACGTGAAAAAAGAAAGACATATTTCAACTAGTACTCAACCTAATTCGTCTCGAATGAATACTTCTTCATCATCCAAAGCTTCAGGTTATAAACCTGTTGAATTCGTGTCACCGATTAGTGGACGTCGTATTCATCAACCAAAGACGGTACACTTAGCACACGGTCAATATCAACTTTCAACAGCATCTATGGTTGAAGAAAACAAAGATAAGCCTTTGGTTGAAGAGGTACAAATTGAGACTCATCTAAGGGATGAGGGAAGTGAAGTTGTCTCAGTTCTCAATGATGAATTACATGAGCTTTTCGAATCTGAAGACGAAGCTCAAGTTTGTCCCAGTTTTACAACTGCGAACGATGCTATTGAACTGGAAAAAGACGAAACAACAATTGATCGACCATTATCAGATGAAACAGAAGATATCATCGTTGTAAATAATGAGAAAGAGATTGTTGAAGAAGTGCCAATGGAAGATGTGGATGCACCAGTCACTCATGAAATAAAAGATGGTTTATTGAGTGATATCGCTAGTGAAGTTAAAGAGTTAGCTGAAACCATCGTTGAAACAATTAATAAAGCACAAGGTGTGTTAGACGTTTCAGAACGAGACGAAGTAGATGAGGTGACTCCACTAACTGAAGAAGCTATCGATGAGATGAAAGAAGAAATCACATCGTTAGAAGAAATCACAGAAGAAGTTATCATTAAATCTGAGGAGGGAACTATCGCCTCAGAAGTGAATGACGATGAAGCATTAGAAAAAGTAGCAGAAGTAGTTGCTGTTGAATCTGACGACGAAATCATAGGTTCAGAAGCGAATGAAGATGAAGTGTTAGTCGAAGAGAGCGACGGCGAGATTGCTAAATCTGTGGCATCCATAGCTCAATCTTCTCAAGAGTTAGAGTTAGATGATGTTTTATCTTTATTAAATGAGGAAGAAAAAGCACCTTCGATTTTTGAGGCGTTGTTATCTGAAGATGAAGCTCATCAGGAACAAGTAAGTGATTTAGGAATTGATGATGTCTTAACTCTTCTACAAGAAGAGGAAAAACAAACCTCACTGCTTGATCAAATTTTGAATCATTCTCAAGAGCAAGCCTCTCTTGAAGAGACATTAAGTGATGAAATAGAAGATGAGATGTTCACGGAAGAGGATGAATCCGAATTCTTTGATGATGAAAACTTCTGTGATGAAGTGTTAGAACAAGTTCGAATAGAAGAAGAGGAAGTTGAAGCGATTTATTATGAAACACCACCTTTATCATTATTAAAAGAGCCAACTCATTCAGAAACAATGGATGAAGAGTGGATTGTTAATAAAATGGAAATTTTAGAACAGACATTCCTTGATTTTGGAGTGAAAGTTCGATTAACAGGAGAGTATACCCAAGGTCCAACGGTTACTCAAATTGAAATTCAGCCTGAATCTGGAACGAAGCTAAATAAAATAACAGGCCTTTCAGATGATTTAAAATTAAGTCTATCAGTTGAGGAATTACGTATTGAACCTATTCCAGGAAAAAATACCATTGGTGTAGAAATACCGAATCCTAAACGTAAGATGGTCTTTCTAAAGGAAATCTTATCAAAACCTGAGTTTATCTTACATGAAAGTCCGCTTTGTATTGGTCTGGGTCAAGATGTATCTGGACAACCTGTTTATGCGGATATCTCAACGATGCCTCATGGACTCATTGCAGGGCAAACCGGATCAGGGAAAAGTGTCTGCATCAATACACTATTAGTCAGTATGCTATATAAAGCAAGTCCAGAAGATGTTCGTGTGATGCTAGTTGATCCAAAACGTGTCGAATTAGCACCGTATAACGCTATTCCTCATTTAATTACGCCTGTGATTTGTGATGAACGCAAAGCAGCTCAAGGTTTAAAGTGGGCCGTTGATGAGATGGAGCGTCGTTATGAACTATTTGCCACAAATGGAGTACGAGACATTAAATCATTTAATGAAAGACGACACGAATTTGAAATGAGTTATGCGAAGCTTCCATATATTTTAATTGTTATTGATGAGTTAGCAGACTTGATGATGGTATCAGCCCAAGAAGTCGAAGACTGTATTATGCGAATCACACAAAAGGCACGTGCGGCGGGAATTCATTTAATTGTTGCGACTCAACGTCCAACGGTAGATGTGATTACCGGGACGATTAAATCCAATATTCCAAGCCGAATTGCTTTTGCAGTTGCTCAAGCAAATGATTCACGTGTCATTTTAGATGAAACTGGGGCACAAAATCTTCTTGGTCAAGGTGACATGCTTTGGTCTTCAAGTGGCTCAAAAGTGAAACGTGTTCAAGGTGCTTATATTTCAAGTGATGAAATTGATGCTATCGTTGCTTGTGTGAAACAACAAGGGAAACCAAAGTATTTAATTTCAGATGAAGTGTTCCAAAAGGGAAGCTCAAGTATTCAATCGGATACTGATCCTTTATTGTATGATGCCATGAATTTTATTTTTGATCGTGGTCATGCAACAGTATCTTCCCTTCAAACACGATTACGCATTGGTTTCAATCGTGCAGCTCGTATTATTGATACATTAGAAATGAACGGCTGGATTGGTGAACCACAAGGTGCACAAAAACAACGCGAAATTAAGATTTCTCGTGAAGAATTTGAAGCCATGAAAGATCAAACACGATTTTAATAGTTAAATGCCTTTAAAAGAAACCGCCTTTTGTGTCTGATAATGACTCAAAGGCGGTTTCCAAATAGGCGATAAATGATATAATAGTAAAGAAATAATCTTTAGTACGAGATAGGAGACGGTTTAGAATGAGTGAAAAATATCATCTCATTGGAATAAAAGGTTCAGGAATGAGTGCATTGGCACATATTTTATATGATATGGGGCATGAAGTTCAAGGTTCAGATATTGAGGAAACTTTATTTACCCAAATCGGATTAGAAGCTAAAGGAATGACTTTATATCCATTTGGAAAATCTAATATTGAACCTGATATGACAGTAATTATTGGAAATGCCTTTAAAGATGATCACGTTGAGGTGATTCAGGCAAAACAAACAGGTGCAAAATGTGTTCGCTATCATGAATTTTTAGGAAGTTTAGCAGGTGGATTTACTTCAATCGCTATCTCAGGAACACATGGAAAAACAACAACAACAGGATTATTATCTCATGTTTTACGTTTAAATCATCCGACGTCATATTTAATCGGTGATGGAACAGGTAAAGGTGTCGAAAATAGTGAATATTTCGTATTCGAAGCCTGTGAATATCAACGTCATTTCTTAGCGTATCATCCTGATTATGCGATTATCACAAATATTGAACATGATCATCCAGATTACTTCAAAGATATTGATGATGTCTTAGATGCTTTCAATACGTTTGTGAGTCAGTGTAAAAAAATGGTGATTGCTTGTGGAGATGATCCAGAAGTTAAAAAGTTAAAAGCTTCAACTAAAATCATGACCTATGGTTTTGAGACTTCAAATCAAGTGATTGCTACAAATGTGTTAAAAAATTCAGAAGGAACAACGTTTGATGTTTTAATTAATGGAGAGTTCTATCATACATTTGTAACACCATTCTTTGGAGATCATATGATTTTAAATAGCTTAGCTGTTATTGCTGTTTGCTATTTAGAAGGATTAAACCCATCAATTGTTGAAAAAGATTTACGATTATTTGAAGGGGTAAAACGACGTTTTGCTCAAAAAGCTCATCACGAGCAAATCATTATTGATGATTATGCGCATCATCCAACTGAGATTTCGGTGACATTAAAAGCAGTTCGTCAAAAATACCCAGATCGTGAATTAGTAGCTGTTTTCCAACCACATACGTTCACTCGTACAGCAGCCTTTATTAACGAATTTGCTCAAAGTTTAAACTTGGCGGATCATATTTATTTAACAGAAATTTTTGGTTCAGCTCGTGAAGCAAACGGAACTGTTGATATTCAAACATTGATTGATAAATGTCATAGTGGGCATTTAATTACGAAAGAAACGGTGAACCAGTTACACCAATATCCAACGGCTGTTGTTGTCTTTATGGGAGCTGGCGATATAAAAAAATATGAAGATGCTTATACACGTCTACCTTGGAATGTAGAAGCTTAGGATGATGGTTGAAAGGATAGGGGAAAGATGTTGACATTAACAAACGGTATAACATTGACATTTACATTATCAGATTTATTAATTTTAACAGCAATTGCATGTTTAATTGTTTTAACGGTTTATTTAGTCTTTACCTTAAAATCATTGATTCGTTTATTCAATGAATCAGCGACATTAGTAAATGAGAGTTCAAAAATTGTTGAAGATGTTCAAGAAAAAACAAAAGCGGTAGAGGATTATGTAACACAAGCTGTATCAAATGGTCAAGGAATTTTTAAAGCTATTTCTTTAGTCAATCGTGTACGACAATAAATGAGGTATAATTTATTTTGACGTCTCATAGGATACGTTGAAATGGGTAACCTATATTTTGTTAGAATGAAAGGTGGTCTTCTTATGAAAAAAAGAAATGTATTTGTTTTAGGTGCTCTTCTTGGAGCTGCAGCAGTTGCATTATTAACACCAAAATCAGGTAAAGAAATGCAAAATGAATTATTGCAAAAAGTAGATGATCTTCAAACAAAAATTAAAGACTTAGAAGTTGAAGATGTAAAAGAAGCTTTTGTTACTAAATTAGATGAAATTAAAGAGCTAGTCAATAACTTCGATTGGGAATTATCTAAAGCTGATCTTGAAGTAAAGGTCAACGATGTGAAAGCAAAATTAAATGAGATGGTTCAACGTTTAGATGAAGCGAAAGAAACATTAAAAGATCAAGCAGAATTAGTTCAAGATGATTTAGAGGAAAACTTTACAATTGTTATTGATGCCGTAAAAGATAATGCAAAAGATCTTGTAGATGGTGTCAAAACCGTTGTTTCAAGCGTTTCTGATGATGCTAAAGTTGTTGCGTCAAGTGTAGCAGAAGAAGTTAAAAATGTAGCAACTGATGTTGTTGATATTGCAACAAAAACAGAAGAAAATCAAGGTGAATAATTAAAAAAGGTTGTATTCTAAATGACGAGAGGTCATGAAGATACAACCTTTTTATGTAATTAATTGTTATTTGGATATTTTCTGGTCGCAGAGCATTTGGGGTTATAGAACGATTTTTTAGAATTTCTCTGGAATTGTAGGTTTTAGAACAATAGTTAGCGGAATAGTACGTATTTAAAGACTTAAAACAACTAAATAATCCTAAAATTCGAGCTGGACTAATGAAGATTTCACTATTGCATGATTAACGATAGGGCTGCAGTTTATCTATCATCTTATCGGTTGGGTATTAAGTTTTTATATTAGCGTAAATCTATGACTGATAATAGGTACGCTCATCTTAGGGATTGTTGTTAAGGTTTTCTCGATAGCAGCGGGAGTTTTATTTTTACATTGATCGCTAGGTTATATTGCGCTAATTAAAAAGGATTATTTCGTCAGTTTAATAAAAAAAGAGCTGTATCTTTTTAGATACAACTCTTTTTTCGAAGTCCAAACGATTGAGTTAGTAACAATAACAAATCGTGTAAGTGGTTAATAGATATTGAGGGATCAGACTAACTTTACACGGCTTAATAAGTGGCGCTAATTCATACGCGAATGTTACCACTTCTTTCATTGATGGATGATAATGAATGAAGTCCTCAATGTCTGGATCATAGATTCCCCACGCTTCATGGGAATAGCTATACTGAATGTATAATTCTTTCATTATATCCCTCACTTTCAAGGAGAACATTTCTTGTAAGAGGTAGATTAATTATATAACAGGCAGAAAGTTTATTTTGTCGTTTTTACCAAAAGTTTTTAAAAGTTTATGAAGTCTCATAGAGCTCTGATAAGATATGAATTGCTTCCTTATATTTGTGCCGCGCTTGGCAAATCTGAAATAAACTTTTTGAAAAAAGTTCTAATCCTAGACGGTCGTGTTGTTTTTTTGCAAAAGGAATTGCTTCTTTAATTAGAAAAATTCGTAATACATCAGAATTAGGATGATGGACTAAGTAGTAATAAAATTGACACTTTAGATAATTTTGACGATTAAAATTCACTTCTTTTTGCTGAAGTTGAGTTAAGAATCGCTTTAATTTAGGTGTCTGTGAAGAATGATAATAAAGTTTGATGAGTGATAAAATCGTTTCAGATGGGACATGATGCTCAAGTAGGGCTTGCAAGTACATTTTTTCAGCTGAAATATAGTCCTCGATAGCAACATAATAATCGCCATAGCAGTTAAATAAAGTCGCACGTTGATGATAGGGGTCTGAGTGATTAAGTTTAGTACATAAACGTTCAAGAAGAGAATTAGCTTTTGGTAAAAGTCCTGTTTTGGTATACTCATAGCAGAGTAATAGCTCGCAGTCGATTGTATATTTTAGCGAGTAATATTCATTAAATTTAGATAATGCTTCAACGGCAAGATGACCTGCTTTGAAGGAGTCATTAGATAAAGAATAATACTCAGCTAATGATAGAAGTAATAGTGGATCTGAGAGAGTGATCGTATTAGCTATTTCGTAAGAGAGATGATAGTAATTTTTAGCTAAGAGGCCTTCATTGAATGCCATATAGTAACGGCCTAAAAAAAGATAATAAAACTGAAGTTCTTCGAGTGACATATATGTCATCATTTTCTGTAATATTAATGTTTGCTTTTGGGCTTGTACATAGTCTTTATTTAGTACTGAAGATGCAAACTTAATTAAGCGTGCTTGATAATGAAAGGAAGTGTTTAAATTCAGCTGGTGTAGTGCTATCAAATCATGTTGATAAAGCTTAACTCGAATGGGTGCTAACCAATCAGTTAGCTGTAAACTAGGAACCTCAATGATGTTTAGTTTTTCATAAAGTTTAGATAGAAGTAAGGGTGTCGCTTTATGATTACCAGTTTCAATTTTTGAAAGGGTAGACGTATTACAAATATGTTCAGCGAGTTCACTTAAGGTTAAGTTAAGGTGAAGTCGTTTATCCCTAATAATGGCCCCAGGATGAAGCGGGGGAGAAAAAGAGAGTCGTGAATAGGTCAGGTTTTTCGCATACTCGTATTGTTTCATAGTCCACCTCTTTAACTTTTCGCTCTGTTAGACCATTTTATTGACGCTCGAAAACGTTAATAATATTAGTTTTAAAATTCTATTGAGTTAGACAAAGATAAAAATGTATGATCAGTAATCTTTTATGTCAATATTTTCTTTTAACAGAGCTTAACTTTTTAGGTTACGTCACCATGTTATCAAAAGAATTATTATTGTTATATGGATAATGATGATATTCATATGGACAAAAAATAGAAAAGGAGCATCATCCGTAGATTGTGCTCCTTTTTAAATTATTTTAATGCTTTTAATACTTTATTAGCAAGTCCTAAATAAGCAATTCCAATTTCCTCTTCTGGTGAGAAGATTGAATGCGATAATTCATTTTGTGGTTGTCCGATTGGTAAAGAGGCTAATAAGTCAACTTCTAATTGAGAAGCAACTAAATCTCCACCCCCTGAACCAAAGATAGCATCATGAGCTCCGCTCACTGGATTGATGTAGTAAGACATGTTTTCAACAACTCCTAAGATATTATGTTTTAATGTCTTAGCCATGTATCCTGATTTAACAGCGATGTGTGAAGCTGTTGGATGGGGTGTTGTAACGACGATGACATGAGCTTCAGGAATTAATTTTTGAATATCGATGGCAACATCTCCTGTTCCCGGAGGTAAGTCGATTAACATAAAGTCTAAGTTTTCATCCCATGCCACATCGTTGAAGAAATGATTTAACATACGGTTAAGCATCGGTCCACGCCACATTAAAGGTTGATCATCTTCTAAGAAGAATTCTGTTGAGATAACTGGAATATTGAAGGCTACTGGTGGATAAATTTTATTATTTTCTGCCATTTGGAATCCTTCTTTTTTCATTTCAAAGATGTGTGGAATACTTGGTCCATAAATATCCGCATCAATGATTCCGACTTTCTTTCCTAAGCGGGCTAAGGCAACCGCTAAGTTAGCTGTAACCGTTGATTTTCCAACGCCACCTTTACCAGACGTCACGGCAATATAAACAGTTTTCTTTTGGTTATCTGATTCCTCTTTTTCATGAGGAAGCTCTTCAAATTGAACTTTGATCCCACGGAACTTATGGTCGATTTTAATTAACTTCGCTAATTGACGAGATAATGTTTTTTCTTCTGGTCCTTTTGTTAATCCAATCGCAATAATCGCTGTCACAATTGAATCTTCTTCGTCAACAACTAAGTGGCGAAGGCTATTTTGTTCACCTAATGTTTTATTTGTGCTAGGATCAACTAACTGTTCGATCTCATGTTTAATTTGCTCTTTTAAACTCATAGATTAAATCTCCTTTACTATATAGAAATAGATGAATGGCATCTATTTATTGTATCAAACTTAAACTTATCAAACGTCTTATATAAGAACGAATGATTATGTGCTCATTATACACCAAAAATGAAGGAATGCGGTAATTAACGCTCAAAATGTAATGGGAAATTTGAAAATTCCGCGATATTTAAATTTGTACAATGAGGTTCGGGTAAAATAGAACTATAAGCGGCTGTGACACTTTGTTCATGTTTTAGCATTGGATGTCCTTTTGAATCGAATTTACTATAAATAGGAACATTGACGTCTTTTTTAATGGACTTTAAATATTGCTTTCCAGTTGGGGTCGCCCCTAGTAATCGAACGTAAGGTGCTGCGGTTGCTAGTTGTAAATCATGAATCCATTCTTTTGTAGTGTGCGTCAAAATATTGGCACAAATGCGCTGAATACGCGTACGCGTGTAGCGTTTTGTCTTCACTGCATCCATAAATTCCTCGAATGACGAACTCTTCATCATCGCCGAATACAAACGATTTTCAATTCCTTCTTCGACATCGTGAATCTCAACTAGATGTTTTGGTGTTAACGTCAATATTTTTTGTTTGAGAAAAGGGAAGTAGGTTTCCCACGTATGATAGGTGTTTGTTTGACGATAATGTTCATCTAAAATATCTTGCACGTTTTTTGGTACAAAGGTACTAAAATCGGCACGTTGTTCACGCAGATTTCGGATTGAGGTCGCACTTGAAATTTTATCATGGGTTGGGGCTTGATCACGATAGTCACTATGAATGCGTGTTAAGGTTCCAACTTTGATTGGACTTTGTAATTCATTCACCGCACGAATATAATAAAGTCCTAATGTATTATTAGGAGAAGTTCCAAGTTCTTTTGTAAAATTGAATTCTTCTAATGCTTTAGCATTCGCTTTTGGTAAACTTAGACCGGTTTGTACCCATTTACGAACTGATTTTTGGAAATCACTTCCACTAGTAATCGACTCTAATTGGATTAATTCGTCAATATTTCCACTTTCGCTACCAAAAATTAATTCATTTACGTGTAAATGTGTTAAAATAGAAACGGCTCCTTTAGCAAATAAGTCGGCATGTTGGCAACTATAGGCATAAGGTAGTTCGATTACTAAATCGGCTCCATTTGCAAGTGCCATTTTTGTACGTTCCCATTTGTTAAGGATCGTTGGTTCTCCACGTTGAGTAAAATGTCCACTCATAACGACAATTAAGACATCAGCATTTGATTGCTCAATGCTTTTTGTGAGATGATATAAATGGCCATTATGAAATGGATTATACTCAACTATTAAACCTGTTGCTTTCATCGTATCACCTTCCTAAATTCTATTATATCAAAGATGCATTGATATTAATATGAAGGTTGGTTATATTAAAGAAAGAGTCAGTTGTGAACCAAAAGATAAAATTAATAAGATTACACATCTTTTTGTTGAATATTATCAACTGACTTGTTGACAATGAAATAAAAAGTATGTATAATGTAGTCTGTTGCAATTAGAGGTGATTGTGATGAAATGGGCTATTGCTCAACTTATAAAACAAGGTTCCAAAGTTTTTGAAATTGACGAATTAGTTGATTTCTCAGACATTGTGAACGCACATGATGAAATTCGTAAATTGTCAAAAGTTAAAGTGACAGGAACAGGACAACTTCAAGGCAAAAAGGTAGTGTTTAATCTTCATATCGAAGGAACAATGACATTAGCTTGTGCCTTAACACTTGATGATGTAGAATACCCATTTGATTACGATTCTGTTGAAGTCTTCGTATTAGATGCGGATCTATATGAAGAAGGTGAAGATGAGTATCTTGTAACTGGAACAACGATTGAACTTGCACCGGTTATTTGGCAAAATATTTTGCTTCAAAAACCTTTACGTGTCGTAAAAGAAGGTGCTTACGAAGAAATGAAGAAAAAAGGAATCGAATTTGAAACAGAAGAAGATTTGCACGAATCAGAAGCTGAACCAAAAGTCGATCCACGATTAGCGGTTTTATCAAAATTGCTAAATGATACTCAAGATAACTAGGAGGTGTCAAAATGGCTGTACCACAAAGAAGAACATCTAAAACTGCAAAGCGTAAACGTCGTACTCACTTCAAATTAGAAGTACCAGGTATGGTAGCTTGCCCACAATGTGGAGAAATGAAATTATCTCACCGTGTATGCGGAACTTGCGGAACTTACAAAGGACGCGAAGTAGTTAAAACTGAAGAATAATACTTTGTTAATGGGCCCATTAATAAAGGTTAGCTAGCCAGAGCAGAAATGCTCTGGCTTTTGTTAGATTTACTAGCAATCTTAGATTGCTTAGTAAATCTATACATCGGCGGATATGTGTTTCACCGATGTCATCAACTAGCGAAAGGTGAGGTGTAAGCCGAACCAATATTTGAATAATCAATCATGATTAAATGGACGACGAGAGTCGTTCTTTTTTTATGCCTAATTTTATTTAGAAATTTTTGAGTGAATTATACAGTCCTTATCCTACAAAGTAGGTATCCTTCGCTAATAAGGAAAACTCCACTACTAGGGTAAACTCTATGTTCAAGAAGTATGTGATTTAATTAGATATGTATGCTAAAACATTACTTTAAGACATTGATTATATATTTAAGAGAGTGGGATAGTTGTTCTCCTTTTAATTTTTAGGAAAAGAATTTTCATACCATATTATAGAAATTTTCACTTTACATGTTTGAGGTTTAATGTTAGAATTCACATCATCATTAGACAGAAAGTGTAGTGACTTATAGACGAGTAGTTACTGCAATTTAAGGGGAGATTATGATGTTTAGGAAATTGAATGAAAATGATTACACAAAGACGATGGATTTTTTAGGTAAAGATCCTGGGCTTAATTTATTTCAGATTGGTGATATTGAAAACTATGGATTTGATTCGGAGATTCAAACCGTTTGGGGAAGTTTTAATGAAAATGAGGAATTAACGGGAGTCTTATTACGTTATCGAGACAATTATATTCCTTATTTTAAAGATGAAGAGCTATTTGTTTCAAAGTTTAGAGAAATTATTCAAAACGATGAGCGAGCTAACATTATATCTGGTGAAGCACAGATGGTAAGTCCGTTTAAATCTTGTTTTGAACGATATCATGAGAGAGAGATGTATTTTTGTGAATTAAAGGATAATCTATCCTTAAAAACAGGGCAAGTAACTATTAAATTGGCAACACCTGATGATGCCGAGCGTATCTTTGATTTATTATTGATGATTGAGGAGTTTGATACTTTAAATCGAAATTCTGCTGATCATGTGCGTCAAAAGCTTGAAGATCAATCAGGACGCATTTATTTTATTGAGAATGAGAAAAAAGAAGTGATTTGTACTGCTCAAACAGCAGCTGAAAACTCTAAATCTGCGATGGTAGTTAGTGTTGCGACACGTAAAGATTATCGACGTCAAGGATTAATGACGCAAGTGTTATCTAAATTATGTCAAGATTTATTAAATGAACAGAAGACACTTTGTTTGTTTTATGATAACCCTGAAGCCGGAGCCGTTTATCATAAATTAGGGTTTAAAACGATAGGAAAGTGGAAGATGATTGTTCGTCAGCCATAAGATGATTTCGTAAATTTTAACAGTTGTCTATGTTTTAGGTGGCTATTTGCTCACCTGAGTCCGATGTATTTATTTTTAGTCTTTTAGAGGAAAAGGTTGTTATGAGTTATTCGTCTATTTGGAGAGAACAAGTTGTTTAAAAATGAGTTTCAATTATTTTGACTATTGCTAGGTGTTTAAAGAGGTGATAAGGTGGCCACACATAAATTTGGAATAATGCAAAATGAGCCTATAAATAACGAACGATTTGATGAATATGAACCAAATAAATATCATTGTATTGCAATTGATGATAATTTTATTGAGCCTATTTTAATCGATTTACAAAATGTCTGCTGTTATTGGCATACTCGTCAAGTTCCAGGTAGAGGGATTGCATACCACGGGATTACACTTATACCTCCTCAGTCCATCGATCGGTTAATACAGATTTTATCGTTACAAGATAAATTAGAATATACTCATTTGATTTCTTTAGCTAACCAAGCAAAACAAGAAAATAAATATCTGATTCATTTTGGAATCTAAAATTTGATTTATAGAGAACAAGAGGGAATAAAGGTTCTATAATAGTTGGTGTTGCTGTATAAGCAATGCCTAAGCAAGCGTGTATCGCTCATAATAAAAATTTTTCTTTATCTGTAAGAAAAAGGTATTAGAATTCAGTGATGATGAAGGCATTAGTCACGTTTGTAATCAATGATCTTGTGATTAAAGTGGTCTCTTTAATTATAAAAGTTGGAAAGGAACGTGCCGTTTATTTATCTAAGAAATATGGTTTTGAAGTAGTAGGTGCCTATCAAAATAATATTTATGTTAATAATCAGTATCGTGATGGATTGATGAATCTTTATTAAAAAAATCAGTGCTTTCTGTTTTAGAGGTTTCATTTACTAACTATGTTGACTTCAATTAATAAAATTGTACCGATACACTTCGATAAGTGGGATACAATTTTATAAACTGTTTTGGTAAAATAATTTATTTTGATGGAATTTATGGTACAATAATAACAAAATCATAGATGTAGGAGTGAGATTATGGAAAACATCATTAAATCGGTTACTGCTAAAGCATTAGGTGTAAACGAGGCAGATGTTGTTATTGATTACCGTTTAATGGGTGGGATGTCAAACTTAATGTACGTGATTGTTGTAAATGGAGAAAGATATACATTCCGTATTCCTGGAAAGAATGCCGAAGTATTTGTGAATCGTGAAGAAGAGTTAGCCAATATTCATATTGTTGATGAGTTAGGAATCAATAATGAAATGGTTTATTTCGAGACAGAAACAGGATACAAACTTTCTAAATTCGTTGATGGGACACCTTTAAGTGAGGTTGAAAATCCCGAAGCCTACTTAGAAGAGGTATCGAAAGTTTTACATGTGTTACATGAATCAGGATTAAAAGCACATGATGATTATCGTCCGTATGAACGTTTAAATGCTTATGAAAAATTAGTGACTGATTTTGGTTATAAACATGCGGATAAATATTTTGAATTAAAAGAAGAATTCTTAAGTAATCGTGAATTCTTAGATCAATTCCCAAAAGTCATCTGTCATAATGATAGCCAAATTTCAAACATGGTCGTTGAAGCGGATCAAACATATTTATTAGACTGGGAATTTACAGGAAATAACGATCCAATGTATGATGTGGCTTGTGTTGGAAATAAAGAGTTTGAATTGGCGTTAAAATTCTTACCCGTTTATTTAGGACGTGAACCGCAGGTAGAAGAATCTCGTCGTTTATATTTATGGCGTGCTTTCCAGTGCTTACAATGGCATAACGTGGCGTTATACAAAGACTTAATTGGATTAAGTAAAGATTTAGGCTTAGACTTTAATATGATTGCAGCTGCTTATTTAACAAAAGCAGAGCAATTTTTAAGTGGAGCTAACCAATATAAATAAGAAATTTTTAAAAAGCTTAGAATGAAATTTTCGTTCTAAGCTTTTTTATAATGGACTTAAATGGTGATTGAATCCATTAGGAACCATATGATTCAATATGAAGAATATAAAACAGTAGATATCTTATCAGAGGCACAAGCTTTTATGCAGCTGAAAAAGGGAAATGTGAAACAAGGATACCTTAAGTATTTATATAAGTCCAGATAAGTTTTTTACATCGTAAAAACTTTTAGCTGGACTATAGTCTGCCTTGCACGGCATAACCATCTCATATTTCGGTTGCTGTATTAAATGTAGAAAACATTTCTGTTTGTATTTAGATTTAACGGAGCCAATTGAAGTTAAAGCGGTTAGCTTGCAGTACGAAATGGATTCAAAAGGTTATTGTCAGCCAATGTATCATTTTGAGGTTTTAAATCATAATCAATCAGCATCTATCTTGATTCCAGCTATTCCATAAGGGATTGATTTTAAAGTTAGACTCATGAAATTCTTATTTAAGGAGGGATTCAATGAGAAAAGTCATGATTATGGGCTGTCCTGGTAGCGGGAAAACAACACTGGCTAGAAAACTTTCATGTAAACTGAACTTGCCGCTTGTTCATCTTGATGTGTTGAACTGGCGAGATCATTGGCAACCAGTCTCAACAGAAGAATTTGATGCCTTACTTTTACAGGAAGTCCGAAAAGAAGCATGGATTATTGACGGAAATTATCATCGGACGATTCCACTTAGGTTAGAGCACTGTGATACTGTTATTTATTTGGATTATTCACGAATGACTTGTTTGTTTGGAGTCATTAAACGAGTTCTTAAAGGGTATGGTAAATCGCGACCAGATATGGGAGGAAATTGTCCTGAACGATTTGACTTTAGTTTTTTTAAGTTTGTTTGGGACTTTAACAAAAATAATCGAAAAAACTACTTAGAGATGCTAAGTCATCAAAAAGATAAGACAGTCATTATTTTTCATAATCGAAGAGAATGTTCGGAATTTTTAAGAAAGTTGTAAATCTATAAGAATCATTTATAGAAAGGAAAAAGAAAAGATTAAGATGTCACGATTTGATTCATTTCGATTATACTGCTAGTGTAGTGGCAGTTGTCATTTTTATAATGAAATTGCCTTAACTTTGGTGTAAGGACGTGGAGAAGATGAAGGATGAACTCTTTCGTGAACAATTAAAAAGTTTGTTAATAGAGTATCATTTGACACTCGAGGCACTGAGTCATTTAACAAATATCAGTTTACTTTGGTTTACTGAAGTGTTAGAAAAGAAATCAACGTTAAGTGCTTTATCGGATGAACAGCTATTAACACTCAGTTTAACGATTGAAATGTTTAGAGTGGGGATCACAGCGATCAAAGATGATGAACGGGTTTTAACCATTATGAAACTTTTAATCGTTGAATGTGGGCTAAAACTCGAAACCTTTGCTGCATATGCGAACGTTCCTCTAGAAGAGGTTCAACTCTTTTTAGCTCATCCTGAACAAGTTGAGGTTGAAGTTAAGTATCGGTTGGCAGTTAAAGTCATGTTTTTGTTTTCATTGTTCAAAGATTCTATCAGCTTAATTTAATCAAAATCAATGTATAAGTCCAGATAAGTTTTTTACAGCGTAAAAAATAAGTTCTAGTAGTGGAAGATGCCTTGTCATAAAAGTAGTTAGAAAACTAAATACATTTTTGTTCTGATATAGACGAGTTATCTTACCCTAAGATAGCTCTTTTTTCTAGTTAGCTTTGAATGGTACTTGTTTTATACATTTTTTGGTATAAGCGATTAAATAATTTAGCCTATTCTATCATTCATTCCTCATAAAATTGAAAGTTCTGTCGTAAACTGTAAGTAGGAAAGTGAGGGGTACTTATGATGCTTGAAATGATGGCTAGTCTTTATTTAAATGAGTGTCCATTGTTACAGTCAGGGGTTGACCCTTTCATTTTATTTGAAGTAGGGGAGGAGGAGACAATGAGTTGTTTTCAAGTACTGACGCTACAAGAACAGTATGGTGATTGTTTAGAACAACAAGTTCCATTGGATCCAAGCATTATTACTTATGACGAGTTACGTTATTTAAAGGTTTTACATTTTGGTTATGATGGGCTTTTTCATGTGGGAGAACTTATTGTCAATGTGAAAGTGGCGGACGAAGTTCTTGATATTTTTAAACAGTTGTATTTAATGAGATATCCGATTCAGAAATTGCGTGTGATGAGTTGTTATGGGGGTTCCGACGAGCTATCGATGGAAGATAACAATAGCAGTGCATTTAATTTTCGTCATGTCACGGATGGAGGTAAATTGTCTAATCATGCCTATGGATTGGCAATTGATTTGAATCCGAAAGTGAATCCGTATGTGAAAAATGATTTAGTTTTACCCACAAATGGGCTAGCCTATGTGAATCGAGATCAACATGTACTAGGTATTATTAAAAAGAACGATGCTGTTTATCAACTGTTTACGTCACATGGATGGACGTGGGGAGGGGATTGGACGAGTTTAAAAGACTATCAACATTTTGAGAAAAAATATTAGAAAGGGGCTATCTCATTTCGAGACAGCCCCTTTTATTTGCGTTTAAATAACACTTTATCACTTGTAATATGTGACGTTGTATCCCATGTACTTGGATCGTTTTTATCATAAGCCTCTAAGAAATCAATCACTTCTTTTGTAATTGGTGTTGGCGTTGAAGCCCCTGCTGTCACAGCAACTGTTTCAACCTCTTTTAACCAGTTTAAGTCAAGATCTTCAAGTGAGGCAATACGATAGGATGGTGTATTAGCACGTTCAATTGAAATTTGTGATAAACGAGCCGTGTTATTACTGTGTGGGTCTCCAACGACAATTGTTAAATCTGCTTCAATAGCTTGAGTTGCCACTGCTTCCTGACGAACTTGTGTCGCATTACAAATTTCTTTAATAAATTGTGCTTGTGGGAATTTTTCTTGGATTTTTTGCGATAATGAATATACATCCCATAAACTCATGGTTGTCTGATTCGTGATGATAATTTTTTCATTATCAAGATTTAATCCTTCTAATTCATTTGCTTTTGAAATGAGATGAATGTGCTCAGGGTCGACACCAAGTGCCCCTTCCGTTTCAGGGTGTCCCTGTTTACCAATGTAAATCACGTCGTACCCCGCGTCGATATGCTCTTTCATTAAGACATGGGTTTTGATGACATCTTTACAGCTAGCATCAATAACTGTTAATCCTTTATCGATTGCTTTTTGTTTAACGGATGGAGAAATTCCATGCGCAGTAAAGATAACAGTCCCAGTATCAATTTGATCTAGTAACTCATCACGTGTTTTTGATTTATCATCAACTGTAATCACGCCTAAATCATCGATGGCTTTTGTGATATGTTCATTGTGAACAATCATCCCTAAAACATAAATTGGACGTGGTAATGTTTCATTCAGTGCTGCATCTTGGACAATATTTAAAGCGCCGATGACACCTGAACAATAACCACGTGGAGCAATTTTAATTACTTTCAATGAACTCACCTCTGCTTTAGATTTGGGTTTATTATATCATATTTCGACGATTATCTCCTAATAATAAAGAATATAGGTTGAATTTGGTCACTCACATTTGGTAAGATAGAATTTGTGCGTCAAAAGGAATTTGCAAAATAACGAGAATTTTGTCGTTAAGATTGATAGAAGTTAGTTATACTAACATTGAAGGAGTGGTATTCATGTCTGTACGTTTTCAAGATTTAAATATAAAACCATATTTAAAGGCAGCTGTTGCTGATTTACATTTTGAAACTTTAACACAAATCCAAGAAGAGGTTATGCCGTTAGCATTAAAAGGAAAAGATATTATCGGTCAATCGCAAACGGGAAGTGGAAAAACACATGCGTTCTTAATTCCAATTTTCCAAGGGTTAGATGAAGAGTTACAACAAGTTCAAGCAGTGATTACAACACCAACACGTGAACTTGCTGAACAAATTTATAATGTGGCAAATCAACTAGCATCATTCAGTGATAAACCAATTAAAATTGCACGTTATGTGGGTGGAACCGATAAACAAAAAACAATTGAAAAATTAGGTACACAGCCACAAATCGTTATCGGAACACCTGGACGTATCAAAGACTTAGCGATTAACGAACGTGTCTTATTAGTTCATACAGCGAAAATGTTTGTTGTCGATGAAGCAGATATGACACTGGAAACAGGGTTTTTAACAGATATTGATCAAATCGCAGGAACAATGGGACGCGGATTACAAATGATGGTTTTCTCAGCAACAATTCCTCAAGCGTTAAAACCATTCTTAAAAAAATATATGACAGCCCCAACGCATGTTCATATTCAACCACGCCAACAAACAGCTGTTAAGATTGAACATATCTTATATCCAACGAAACACCGTAGTCGTGTTAATATCATTGCTAATATTTTAAAGGCATTAAATCCATATTTAGCAATTATTTTCGTCAATACAAAACAAAATGCCACAACAGTTTCAAATGCTTTAATGTCACAAGGATTCCGTGTTGGACAAATTCATGGTGATTTAACACCACGTCAACGTCGTCAAATGATGCAACGTATTCGTAACTTAGAATTCCAATACATTGTGGCTACAGATATTGCGGCACGCGGAATTGATATTGAAGGAGTAAGTCATGTCATCAACTATGAATTACCACAAGATTTAGAGTTCTACATTCACCGTGTTGGACGTACTGCTCGTGGAAACTATGATGGAGTGGCAATCACATTATATGATTCAGCTGAAGAAGAATTATTACAAGAGTTAGAAGCACGTGGAATTGAATTTAACTATAAAGAAGTTAAAAATGGTGAATTAGTGGCTGTTAATGCTCGTAATGCCCGTCAAAAACGTGAGAAAAAAGAAAATGAAATCGATAAGATTGCAAAGTCGAAAGTGCGTAAACCTAAGAAAGTAACGCCAGGATATAAAAAGAAAATGAAAGCTCAAATGGAGCAAGTGAAACGTCAAGAACGCCGTAAGCGTAAATAAGTATTGAAAGTCAGGTGATGAGGGATGTTGAAAATCGGTTCTCATGTTGGGATGGCAGGTAAAGAGATGTTACTTGGGGCTGCAAAAGAAGCAGCTTCATACGGGGCCAACACATTTATGATTTACACGGGGGCTCCACAAAATACACGTCGTAAACCTATTGAAGAATTAAATATTGAAGCGGGATGGCAGTACATGAATGAGCATGGTCTATCGGATATCGTCGTTCATGCGCCATATATTATTAACTTAGCAAATACCGTGAAACCAGAAACTTTTGAATTAGCTGTTGAGTTTTTAGCCAAAGAAATTGAACGTTCTGAAGCCCTTCGTGCGTATACATTAGTTCTTCACCCAGGGGCTCACGTTGGAGCTGGTGTAGAAGTTGGACTTAAAAAAATCGTTGAAGGATTAAATGAAGTGTTAACGAAAGACACAGCAATTACGATTGCGTTAGAAACAATGGCTGGTAAAGGAACAGAGGTTGGACGTAGTTTTGACGAATTAGCTTATATTTTTGATAATGTTGTTCATAATGATAAGCTACGTGTTTGCTTCGATACATGCCACGTTCATGATGCAGGATATGATATTGTGAATGATTTTGCAGGAGTATTAGAATCATTTGATCGTTTAATCGGAAAAAAACAAATTGCAGCATTCCATATTAACGATAGTAAAAATGTAAGCGGAGCGAAAAAAGACCGTCATGAAAATATCGGATTTGGAGAAATCGGATTTGATGCGTTAAAATATATCATATATCATCCAGATTTCAAAAAAGTACCTAAAATTTTAGAAACACCATATGTGGCTGTAGGTGGAGATTCAAAAGATAAAGTACCACCCTATAAACAAGAGATTGAAATGTTTAGAAAAGGTGAATTTGACCCTCAAAATTTAGATCGTATTTTAGGACGTCTATAATAAGAAAAATAACCATCCAAATGGATGGTTATTTTTTTATGTGCGCCCGG